>DAONCJ010000248.1:0-5867 GCA_035401985.1 Burkholderiaceae bacterium
CGCCGCGGATCGGGTCTTGCCGGCTTCAGGGATCAGCAGCGCGATCATCGCCGGCAGATCGCCCTCGAGCGCATCGGCGGCACGGCGAAGCAGCGCTGCGCGATCCCCGGGTGCGGTCTGCGCCCACGCCGGCTCGGCCTCGCAGGCCGACGCCAGCGCGGCCTCGACGTCGGCGGCCGACGCATCACCGACCCGTCCGATGTGATCGCTGTGATCGGCCGGGTTGCGCACGCTGCGCTCGAGCTGCGGCCGCGCCGCGGCGGCAAGCATCGGCTCGACCCGGCGCGGGTTCCGGTCGCCTGCCGCCAGCGCTTCGTCGAGTGTGGCCAGCACCGCGTCACTCGAGAGGTCGAGGCCGCGAGCGTTCCTGCGGCGCGGTCCGTACAACGCACCTGGCAAGGGAATCGCCGGATGCGGCATGCCGGACGCCGTGCCGGTCGGCGGCGCTTGGTCGAGCCCCCCCGTCGCGTCGGACCGCGCGGCGTGCATCAGCTGCGCGACAGGATCCTGAACCAGCTCGTCGATCGGCACACGCTCATCGGCGATCCGATGCACGAACGAGCTGTTGGCCCCGTTCTCGAGCAGCCGCCGCACCAGATAGGGCAGCAGCGTCTCGTGCGTGCCCACCGGCGCGTAGATCCGGCACGCACGTCCGAGCCCGCCGATGGCAGGCCTGCCGACCACCTGTTCATACAAGGGCTCGCCCATCCCGTGCAGGCACTGGAACTCGTAGCGGTCGGCCGCAGCCGCCGGCCCGGCCATCTGATGAATGGCGGCCACCGTATGGGCGTTGTGGGTCGCGAACTGCGGGTACACGGCATCGGGTGCAGCGAGCAGCCGACGGGCGCAGGCCAGATAGGCGACGTCGGTGTGAACTTTGCGGGTATAGACCGGATAACCGTCGAGCCCTTCGGTCTGGGCCCGCTTGATCTCGCTGTCCCAGTAGGCGCCCTTGACCAGCCGGACCATCAGCCGATGCCCGCTGCGCCGCGCAAGGCCGATCAGGTGATCGATCACCAGTGGACAGCGCTTCTGGTACGCCTGGACGACGAAGCCAATGCCGCTCCATGCACGCAGGCCCGGCTCGTCGCACAGGCGCCCGAGGAGCTCCAGCGACAACGCCAGCCGCTCCGACTCCTCGGCGTCGATGTTCAGGCCGATGTCGTAACCGGCGGCCAGCAGCGCCAGGTGCAGCAGCCGCGGATACAGTTCGTCGTGCACCCGCCCGGCCTGCGCGCGGCAGTAGCGCGGATGCAGCGCCGACAGCTTGATCGAGATGCCCGGTCCGCCGCGCACACCCCGGCCGGCAGCCGCCAGTCCGATCGCATCGATGGCTGCCTCATAGGCCGCACCGTAGCGCCGGGCGTCCGCCGCGGTCAGTGCCGCCTCGCCCAGCATGTCGAACGAATGACGAAATCCCTGGGCTTCGCGTTCGCGGGCATTGGCGAGCGCTTCGACGATGCTTTCGCCGGCAACGAACTGTTCGCCCATCAGCCGCATCGCCCGGTCCACGGCCTTGCGCACCAGCGGCTCGCCGCCAAGCCCGACCGCCCGGTGCAGCAGCGCTCCCATCCCCTGTTCGCTGTGCGTGGCCACCAGACGGCCGGTCAGCAGCAGGCCCCAGGTCGCCGCGTTGACGAACAGCGAAGGGCTGCGCCCCAGATGCGCCTGCCAGTCGCCTGCGCCGATCTTGTCGCGGATCAGCGCGTCACGGGTCTGCACGTCGGGGATGCGCAGCAGCGCCTCGGCCAGGCACATCAGCGCGATGCCCTCCTGCGTGCTCAGTGAGAACTCCTGCAGCAGCCCTTGAACGAGACCGGAGCGGCCACCGCGGTCCGGCGCCTCGCGCAGCGCGCGGGCGAGCCGACGGGCCAATGCATCGACCCCCTGCGCATGCGCAGGATCGAGACGGGCCGATTCGAGCAGCGCCGGCAGCAGCTGCTCTTCGGGCAGGCGGGTGGCGGCATCGATGGCGGCAAGCACCGGGTCAGCCCGCCGTGGCGGCCGGCGTATCCGGCCCGCCTGTGCGCAGCCCGGACGATCGCAGCAGACTGAACAGATCCTTCGGGTCCGTCATTTCGGGGCCCGCCGCACCAACCAGGTCGATCGTCTCGCCGATGCCCAGGGTCAGCGCCGTGTCGCGCAGGAAGGCCAGCGCCGAATAGTCTTCGAGAGCGAAGCCCACCGAGTCGAACACCGTGACCTGATCAGCGCGCATCCGTCCTTCGCGGGCGCCCACCAGCACCTGCCAGAACTCGGTCACCGGAAAATCGGCGGGCATCTGCTGCACCTCTCCCTCGATGCGGCTCTGGGCCTCGAATTCGACGAACACCGCAGCATCCTTCAACACGCCCGGATGCAGTTCGGTCTTGCCGGGGCTGTCGCCACCGACCGCGTTCAGGTGCATGCCTGGTTCGATCATCGCCGGCGTCAGGATCGCCGCGCAAGCCCGGTCGGCAGTCAGCGTGGTCACTATGTCCGCGCCGCGCACCGCCTGTGCCACACCCTCGCAAGGCCGCAGCACCAGGCCTTCGCCCGCCAGGTTCGCAACCAGCCGGGCCGTGGCTTTGGTGTCGATGTCGAACAGGCGCAGCTCGCGGACACCGACGAGATCGCGAAACGCCAGGGCCTGGAACTCGCTTTGCGCGCCGTTGCCGATCATCGCCATGCAGGTGCTGCCCGGGCGCGCCAGCCTGCTGGCCGCCAGCGCCGACATCGCCGCGGTCCGGATCGCGGTGACGAGCGTGAGCTCGGCCAGCAGGTGCGGCATGCCGGTGGCCACATCGGCCAGCAGCCCGAAGGCCATCACGGTCGGCAGGCCGCGGCGTGTGTTGCCCGGATGGCCGTTCACGTACTTGAACGAGAACTCGTGCGCATCGGCGACCGGCATCAATTCGATGACGCCAGTCTCGGAGTGGCATGCGACGCGTGCGGTCTTGTCGAACTCAGGCCATCGCCGGAAATCCCGCTCGATGCGGGCCGCAATGCCGGCCAGGCAGGCACTCAGCCCCTCCTGGCGGACCAGACGGCGGATATCGTGCGCACCGAGGAAAACCGTGGGAGGCATGCTGGGCGTGGCCATGAGGGCAGACGCCCCGATGGATGGCAAGAATCACGCCTGGCGAAGCGCCGACGGAAGACCCTCGGCTTGCCGCCCGGGCATGCAAAAGCTGCCGAAATGGCCGCTTCGGCCGGGCGCCCGTCGGTCCGTGCATCGCGGCGTGCCGCTGCCCGTCAGTCGGCCGTGATGTTCGCCTCGCGGACCACCCGGCTCACCCGATCGTGATCCATCGCCATGAAGCGCGCCAGGGCTTCGGGGCCCAGGAAGGACGGCACAGCACCGCTGTCCAGGATCCGCTGCCTGACCGCCGGGTCGTCCATCGACTTGCGCACCCCTTCGGCAATGCGAGTGATGACCTCGAGCGGTGTACGGCGCGGCGCAAACAGGCCCACCCAGCCTTCGATGCCATAGCCGGGCACCTGCTCGGCGATCGCCGGCAGATCGGGATAGTCGGCCTCGCGAGCCGCGGCGGTGACCGCCAGCACGCGGATGCGTCCCGAGCGGATCATCGGCAGCGCCGGCGGTCGGCTGTCGATCGAGAAATTCACCCGACCCGCGGCCAGATCGGTCAGCGCCTGGACATTGCCCTTGTACGGCACATGCGTGGCCTTCATGCCGGTCATCAGGCTGAGCATCTCGCCGCCGATGTGCGTCGAGTTGCCGATGCTGCTGGAGGCGAACAGCAGCTTGCCCGGGTTGGCCTTGCCATAGGCGATCAGGTCGGCCAGCGAATGGAACGGCGAGTCGCGCGGCACCAGCAGCAGGAAGCTGCCCAGCGTGAACCGGGCGACGGGAACGAGGTCGGTCATCGGCGCATACGACAGGTTGCGCACGACGCCCGAGATCAGGATGCTGCCGGCCGAGCACAGCAGCGTGTAGCCATCGGGCGCGGCCTTTGCCACGGTGCCCGCGGCGATGTGTCCACCGGCGCCGGGCCGGTTGTCGACCAGCACGGGCTGGCCGAGCGCCGACGCAAGCCCGGGCTGGACATTGCGCGCAGCCAGGTCGACGACGCCGCCCGGCGTGCTGGGGACCAGCATCGTGATCGGCCGCGCCGGCCATGCCTGCGCATGAGCCGCGGGCCACGCCATCGCCGCGCCCGCGGCCGCTCCGGCGCGAAGCAGCCTGCGTCTGTATGCATTGGTCGTCATGCTTTCTCCTGTATGAGTGCTGCGCCGCGCCGGGTCGAGCGGCGCCGGGTCATCAGCTGGATGCCGGCCGCCACCGCGACCGCCAGAACAAACGCGACCGCCACTCCGGCATCGGGCAGGGCCAGCGACAAGGCCGCGCAGAAGCCGGCGAACGAGAACATGCCGGCCATCATCCCCTTGAGCATCAGCGCTGCGTAGGCCGCGCCGAAGGTCCGATGCGAGAACACCGACAGCACGATTCCCATCACCGGAAATACCGACAGCAGGCCGCTCCACGCCTGCCCGAGCGAACTGGCCGCGAGCGTGACCACCACCGTGAGCAGCGCGCCCGCGCTCATCCGCAAGGCCAGTTCGATCGGGTTCATCACGCTGCTGGCGGGCGGTGCCTGCACGCGAGGAAACAAGCGCTGCACGCCGACCAGTGTCACGACCGCAATGCCGCTGGAGAGCAGCAGCGACGCGGGCAACCGCGACAGGCCGACGGCCATCGCAGCCCAGCCGGCAAGGCCGGCCGCGATCGCCACGGGCCAGGCAGCACGCTGCGCCACATGCGCATACGCGACGCTGTAGGCGGCCGAGGCCAGCACCGCGGAGAGCGATGAAGTGGCCGCGTGGGCCGCGAAAGCAGCCCCCTGCTCGGTCGCGATGAAGAACAGGATCGGACCGGCCACGACCGGCAGTCCGGCCAGCCAGCCCGCCACCGAGGGTCCCCAGCGCCGACCGGCCAGCGTGATCAGCAGCACGAACCCGGGGACGATCATCAGCTTCAGCGCGAGCATCAGCTGCGCCCGCGCAGGGGCGCGCTCACCGGGACATCACAGGGGCCGGCCGCTGCCGCACCGGCGTGCTCACCATGTGTCCACCCAGGCGCGACGCTTGCCGGTGCGAAGCGCCTTCGGCGGCAGCGAGCGCAGCCCGGCCAGCAGCCAGCGCCGCGTGTCGGCCGGATCGATCACGTCGTCCAGTTCGAACAGTGCCGCGGCGCTGAGTGCCTTGCCCTGGTCGTACATGCCGGCCACGCGCTTGTCGAACGCCGCCTTGCGCTCGACCGGATCCTCGATGGCCGCCAGCTCGTTTCGGTAGCCCAGCTTGACCGCCCCCTCCAGACCCATGCCGCCGAACTCGCCGGTCGGCCAGGCCACCGCAAAGAACGGCGCGTGAAAGCCGCCGCCCGCCATGCCCTGGGCGCCCAGGCCGTAGCCTTTGCGCAGCACCACGGTGAACACCGGCACTTCGAGGTTCGCGCCGATCACGAACACGCGGCTGCAGTGGCGCACCAGTGCCGTCCGCTCGAAGTCGGGACCGACCATGTTTCCGGGGGTGTCGCACAGCGACAGCAGCGGAATGTCGAAGGCGTCGCACAACTGCATGAAGCGCGCCGCCTTGTCGGCCGCGTCGCTGTCGATCGCGCCGCCCAGATGCGCCGGGTTGTTGGCGATCAGGCCCATCGGGCGGCCCTCGATGCGGATGAAGGCGGTGATCATCGCCGCGCCGAAATGCGGCCGCAGTTCGAGCACGCTGTCCTTGTCGGCCAGCGTGTGGATCAGCTTGCGCAGGTCGTACACGCGCAGGCGGTTCTCGGGGATCGCGCTGCGCAGTTCGCGCTGGTCGGCGCACTCCCATTGCGCTGCGGGCCCCTGGAAGTACGAGAGGTA
>DAONCJ010000249.1:0-5846 GCA_035401985.1 Burkholderiaceae bacterium
GTGGAGCCCGCAGGTGATCGCGAGCTACCCGACCACGCTGATGCTGCTGGCCGACGAGCGCGAGGCGGGACGGCTTCGCATCGCTCCCCAGGTCGCCTGGAGCGGCGGCGAGACGCTGGCCGATGCCGAGCGGCTGGAAATCGAACGCGGTCTGGGCTGCCGGGTCGTCAACGGCTACGGTTCATCGGAGTGCATGCAGATCGCGTTCGACTGCGGCCATGGTTCGCTTCATCTGAACAGCGACTGGGTGATCCTCGAACCGATCGACGCCGGTGGCCGGCCAACCGAGCCCGGACAGCCTTCGGCCAGCGTGCTGCTGACCAATCTGGCCAACCATGTGCAGCCGCTGCTGCGCTACGACCTGGGCGACAGCATCACGATGCGCGGCGGAACCTGCGCCTGCGGGTCGCCGTTTCCGATGATCGACGTCGACGGTCGTCGCGACGACGTCGTGGCCCTTAAGGCATTGAGCGGGCATTCGGTGCGCCTGGTGCCGCTGGCGCTTGCCACTGCGGTGGAAGAGGGGGCCGGCGTGCACCGGTTCCAGGTGATCCAGACCGGACCCCGGTCGTTGAAGGTGCGCTTCGAAGCGCCTGCGGGGGAGGATGCGGACGCCGTGTGGCAGCGCCTGCGGGGCAGCCTGCAAGGCTACCTCGAACATCATGGCCTGGGCCACGTGACCCTGCGTCGGGACATGCATGCGCCGCAGGCCGATCCTGTCAGCGGCAAGCTGAGGGCGGTGCTCGGCACACCCGCAACACGACCTGCCCGCTGAGGGCTGCATTCGTCAGGAGAACAGTCGATGCTGATCGGAGTCCCCAGAGAGATCAAGGTTCACGAGTATCGGGTCGGGCTGACCCCGGCCTCGGTGCACGAGGTGATCGCGCGCGGCCATCAGGTGCTCGTCGAGACCGGTGCGGGGACCGGCATCGGCGCCGGCGATGCCCAGTACCAGGAGGCCGGCGCACGCATTGCCGGCACGGCGGCGGAATTGTTCGGCGCGGCCGAGCTGATCGTGAAGGTCAAGGAGCCGCAGACGGCAGAGCGTGCGCAGCTGCGCGACGGACAGGTGCTGTTCACCTATCTGCACCTGGCGCCCGATCCGGATCAGTGCCGCGATCTGGTGGCCAGCGGCGCGGTGTGCGTGGCCTACGAGACGGTCACCGCGCCGACGGGTGGCCTGCCGCTGCTCGCGCCGATGTCGGAAGTGGCCGGGCGCCTGTCGATCCAGGTGGGCGCATCCTGCCTGGAGCGCAGCCGCGGCGGCATGGGTGTCCTACTCGGGGGGGTGCCCGGGGTCGAGCCCGCGCGGGTGCTGGTGCTGGGTGCCGGCATGGTGGGCACGAATGCCGCCATCATGGCCGTCGGCTCAGGCGCGACCGTGACGGTGCTGGACCGATCGCTCGAGGCGCTGCGCCGGATCGAGGCGCGCTTCGGGGCACGCGTGATCACCGCGTATTCCGACCGCGAGACCCTCGCCTCACAGTTGGTGCAGTCGGATCTGGTGATCGGCGCGGTGCTGGTGCCCGGCGGCGTGGCGCCGCGTCTGGTGACCCGCGAGCATGTGGCGCGGATGCGCAAGGGCTCGGTGCTGGTCGACGTTGCGATCGACCAGGGCGGCTGCTTCGAGACCTCTCATCCCACCACCCACGCCGAGCCCACCTTCGAGGTCGACGGCGTCGTGCATTACTGCGTGGCGAACATGCCGGGCGCCGTGCCGCGAACTTCAGCCCACGCGCTCAATCACGCCACGCTGCCCTTCGTGCTCGCGCTGGCCGACAAGGGCTGGCACGCGGCGATGGCCGACGATCCGCATCTGCTGGCGGGGCTCAATGTCGCGCGCGGCGAAGTGGTGCACCCGGTGGTGGCGGGCGCACTGGGCTATCCGGTGCTGCGCCCGCAGGAGTGGCTGGCGCGGAACTGAGGCGACAAAAGGCGTGCCTCGCCGGCCTTCGGCAATTTGGCGACGAGCGGCTCAGCGCCCGGCGACGCGGGGACCGACGAGCCCGAAGGTCGCGCCTTGCGGATCGCGGGCCTGGATGCTGAATTCGCCGCCAGGGATCGGGTGCGGGCCGTCGAGCACCTGGCCGCCGCCTGCCCGGATCTTGCGCGCCGCTTCATCGATGTCCGACACGCCGATGTAGTAGATCCATCGCGGCGCCTCTCCGGCCTGGGAGCGCAGCAGCGCTCCGACGGTGACTCCGCTGGCGGCCAGGAAACGGTAATCGCCCATCGGGCCCATCGGCATCGATCCCGCCACCTCCCACCCGAAGCGCGCCTTGTAGAACCGGAGCGCGGCTTCATCGTCCCTGGCCGCGATCTCGTTCCATCGCACATGGCGCGCGTCAGCGACACGAAACGCGGTGCTGCTCTGATCCATCGCGCCGCGCATCACGTACAGCGGAACGCTTTCCGGATCGGCAAGCATCGCCATTCGGCCCACGCCGGGGATGTCCATCGCGGGCATCTGCACGCTGCCACCGGCGCCCGTCCAGTCGGCGACCGCGGCGTCGACATCGGGCACAGCGACATAGCCGAGCCAGAGCGGCTTTGCGCCCGCCATCTGTTCGGTGATCTGCATCATGCCGCCCGCGTGGCCGTCGCCTGCGTCGAGGAGGCGGTAGTCCATTCCGGGCTGGCCGCTGCCGACCACCGTCCAGCCGACGACATCGCCATAGAACCGCTGTGCGGCATCCGCATCGCTGGTCAGCAGCTCATACCAGATGAAATCGCCTTTCGGATTGCTCATGTCTCTGCTCCTGGGTCAGGGTCCGGAATGGATTCGAGCGACGCGTGCGTTCGGGCTGTGCCGAGGCGAATGAACCATCGCAAGAATGCCCGACTCACCGTCGCCCGTCGACTTGAGGGTGCTGCTGCTGCGGACGCTCCAGGGGCGGGCGCTGGCCCTCGCTCTGGCGATGACCTGCGGCCATGCGTGAAGCACATTCCGAACGCGGTCGTCTCGAATCCGTCGTTCCCGTTTGGCCGGAACACGCGGTGCGGTCGACAATTGCTGCCCGGCGCGTGCCGGGAACCCGTTTCAATAGGCTGGCCACGACCATGGACTTTGCACTGACCCCCGAGCAGGAATCGATCCGCGAATCGGTTGCCCGCATCTGCCGCAACTTCGACGACCACTACTGGATGGTCAAGGACAAGGAAGGCGGCTTCCCCTACGAGTTCTACGACGCCATGGCCGCCGACGGCTGGCTGGGCGTGTGCACGCCCGAAGCCTATGGCGGCTCGGGTCTCGGCGTGATGGAGGCGTCCATCGTTGCGCGCACCATCAGCGAATCGGGTGCCGGCATGTCGGGTGCGTCGGCGGTGCACATCAACATCTTCGGCCTGAATCCGGTGGTGGTCTTCGGCACGCACGAGCAGAAGCTGCGGATGCTGCCGCCGATGGTGCAGGGCAAGCAGAAGGCCTGCTTCGCGGTGACCGAACCCAACACCGGGCTGAACACCACGCAGCTGAAAACCCGCGCCGTGCGCAAGGGCGATGTGTATGTCGTCGACGGCCACAAGGTGTGGATCTCGACCGCGCAGGTGGCCGACAAGATCCTGCTGCTCGCGCGGACCACGCCCCTTGAGGAGGTCAAGCGTGCGACCGAGGGCCTGAGCCTCTTCTACACCGACCTCGACCGCAGCCGCATCACGGTGCGCGAGATCGAGAAGATGGGCCGCAAGCCGGTCGACTCCAACGAGTTGTTCATCGAGAACTTCCAGATCCCCGTCGAGGACCGCATCGGCGAGGAAGGCAAGGGCTTCGAGTACATCCTGCACGGCATGAACCCCGAGCGCGTGATGATCGCCGCCGAGGCGATCGGCCTGGGCCATGCGGCGCTGCGTCGCGCCACGGCCTACGCCAAGGAGCGGATCGTCTTCAATCGGCCCATCGGGCAGAACCAGGCGATCCAGCATCCGCTCGCGCAGAACTGGATGGAGCTGGAGGCCGCGTGGCTGATGACGATGTCGGCTGCCTGGCAGTACGACAACAACCTGCCCTGCGGCGCGGCCGCCAATGCGGCCAAGTACCTCGCGGGCGAGGCCGGCTTCAATGCCTGTCAGCAGGCGGTGATGACCCACGGAGGCTACGGCTACGCCAAGGAGTTCCATGTCGAGCGCTATCTGCGCGAGGTGATGGTGCCGAGGATCGCCCCGATCAGCCCGCAGCTGGTCCTGTGCTACATCGCCGAGCGCGTGCTCGGCCTGCCCAAATCCTACTGACCCGCATCCCCACTGACGCTTGACGTCGAAGGACAGACCATGAAACACGGCCCGCTGGCGGGATTCAAAGTGCTCGAGTTCGCCGGCATCGGGCCCGGCCCGATGTGCGGCATGCTGCTGGCCGATCTGGGCGCCGATGTGCTGCGCCTGGACCGCGCGGTGCCCACCGGCCTGGGCGTGCAGAAGCCGACCCGCTTCGATCTGTTGAACCGCGGCAAGCGCGTGCTCGCGGTCGACCTCAAGCACGCCGACGGCATCGCGCTGGCCCGGCGTCTGGTGTCGAAGGCCGACGCCACGATCGAGGGTCTGCGGCCCGGCGCAATGGAGCGCCTGGGGCTCGGCCCGGACGACTGCTTCGGCCTGAATCCGCGAGTGGTTTACGGGCGGGTGACCGGCTTCGGCCAGGAAGGGCCCATGAGCCTGGCCGCCGGGCACGACCTGAACTACATCGCCATGTCGGGCGCACTGCATGCGATCGGCCGCAAGGGCGCAGCACCGACGCCGCCGCTGAACCTGGTGGGCGACTTCGGCGGTGGCGGCCTGATGCTGGCCTTCGGCATCGTCAGCGCGCTGCTCGAGGCGTCGCGCTCGGGCAAGGGGCAGGTGGTCGACACCGCCATGGTCGACGGCGCGGCCACGCTGATGGCGTCGTTCTTCGGCGGCCTGGGCGCGGGACAACACAACGGCATCCGTGGCGACAACCTGCTGGACAGCGGCGCGCCTCATTACGAGGTCTACGAGTGCGCCGATGGCGAGTACATCACCATCGCACCGATCGAGATGAAGTTCCGCGAAGTGCTGTTCGAACGGCTCGGTCTGCCGGTGGATCGCGTGACGGACCTGGACGACCGCCGTCAGTGGCCCGCGTACAAGCAGCGATTCACCGAGATCTTCAAGTCCAAGCCGTCTGCCCACTGGTGCGCCCTGCTCGAAGGCACCGATGCGTGCTTCGCGCCGGTGCTCTCGCCGGCGGCCGCGCAGGCGCATCCGCACAACAAGGCGCGCGCCACCTTCATCGAGGTCGACGGCGTGCTGCAGCCGGCGCCGGCACCGCGGTTCAGCCGCACGCCCGCCGATGTGCCGACGGCGCCGGTCCCACCGGGCGCCAGCGGTGTGGCGGCCGCAGGCGAATGGGGCGTCGCGAAGGCTGACCTGCAGGCACTGATCGAACGCGGCGTGGTGGTCGAGCGGGCGTCCTGAGCGGACAAGGCGCCCAAGGACGCAGGCCTGCGCTCTTGCGGATCTGGAAATGATCCCGGTCTGGCGGCCAGACCGTCCGCTGATGTAACACTTCGACGATAATCCGTCGATGTTGTCGTCCTCCGCCTCCGCTTGAGCGCCCTCACGCCGGGGCAGCGCTCGGCCGCCGCCATCGCGGCCGCCACCGCGATCAATCTGCCCTTCGGAACCATCTACGCTTTCAGCGTTTTTCTGAAGCCGATGGAGGCGATGCTGGGCATCGGCCGCGCCGACATGACCCTCATCTTCGGTCTGGCCGCCTGCAGTCTGACCGCGGGCATGAACCTGGCGCCCTTCCTTTTCCGCCGCCTGACGCCGTTCACGCTGATCGCGATGGCCGGTGCCGGCAGCGCCCTCGGTCTGCTGCTCACCGCGCGCGC
>DAONCJ010000250.1:0-5831 GCA_035401985.1 Burkholderiaceae bacterium
CCGCCGGCCACGATCGCCCGCGCGCCATAGGCCAGCCGCTTGCCGCCCTCGAGGAACTCGCGGATGGCGGGGTGGGTCTTGTAGCGCTGGAACTCTTCGTACGGGGACAGATACGGATTCTGGTAGGCCAGGCCGACCACATAGCCGACCGCCACCTGATTGTTCTCGAGGTGATACAGGAACGAACCGCCGTAGGTGTCGTTGTCCAGCGGCCAGCCCGCGGTGTGGATCACCAGTCCGGGCTTGTGCTTGGAGGGATCGATTTCCCAGAGTTCCTTCAGGCCGATGCCATAGCTTTGCGGATCGCGGCCGCGGGCCAGATCGAAGCGGGCGATCAGCTGCTTGCCCAGATGCCCGCGCGCGCCTTCGGCGAACAATGTGTAGCGCGCGTGCAGCTCCATGCCGGGCTGGAAGTTCTCGGTCGGCTCGCCATCGCGGCCCACGCCCATGTTGCCGGTGGCCACGCCCTTGACCGAACCGTCTTCGTGAAAGAGGATTTCGGAGGCCGCGAAGCCGGGGTAGATCTCGACGCCCAGGCCCTCGGCCTGCTGTCCGAGCCAGCGCACGACGTTGGCGAGGCTGACGACGTAGTTGCCGTGGTTCTGGAAGCAGCCGGGCAGCATCCAGTCGGGCACGCGGCGCGAGCCGGTTTCAGACAGGAACAGAAAGCGGTCCTCGACCACCGGCGTGTTCAGCGGCGCGCCCATCGACTGCCAGTCGGGGAACAGTTCGGTGATCGCGCGAGGATCCATGACGGCGCCCGACAGGATATGCGCGCCGACCTCGGAACCCTTCTCGATCACGCACACGCCGATCTCGGAGCCGGCCTGCGCGGCTTTCTGCTTCAGATGAATCGCCGCGGCCAGGCCGGCCGGGCCACCGCCGACGATCACCACGTCGAATTCCATCGAGTCGCGCTGGATGTCCATTCTTGTCTTTCGATGCAGTCGGAATCCCGCAATTTTCGATGAATAGCCAGGGCGGTGCAAACTGAACCGACAGTTATTCGGTGAGGGGACCGCCTGGCAGAACAAGGGCCTGTGCGATCATGTCAGCTCGTTCGATGCAAAGGCGTCGACACAGCAGCGGTCGCCCCGGCGATCCGGTCCTTCATTTTCACAGCGGCACCCTTCGGCAACATGACCACCACATTCGATCTCACCGGAAAAATCGCGCTGGTCACCGGCGCTTCCAGCGGACTGGGCGCGCGTTTTGCGCGGGTACTGGCCGCCAACGGCGCCCAGGTCGTGCTCGCCTCGCGGCGGGTCGAGCGGCTCAAGGAACTGCGTGCCGAAATCGAGGCCGAGGGCGGTGCCGCGCATGTCGTCGCCATGGATGTCACCGATCTGGCGAGCATCCGCTCTGCGGTAGCCCATGCCGAGACCGAGGCCGGACCGATCGACATCCTGGTCAACAACTCCGGGGTCAGCACGACGCAAAAGCTGGTCGACGTGACCGATGAGGACTACGACTTCGTCTTCGACACCAACACCAAGGGCGCGTTCTTCGTCGCCCAGGAAGTGGCCAAGCGCATGATCATGCGGTCACGCGGCAGTGCCAACGATGCGCTGCCGCGGCAGTCCCGCATCATCAACATCGCCTCGATGGCGGGGCTGAAGGTGCTGTCGCAGATCGGCCTGTATTGCATGAGCAAGGCCGCGGTGGTTCACATGACGAAGTCGATGGCGCTCGAATGGGGCCGCTACAACATCAACGTCAATGCCATCTGCCCCGGTTACATCGTGACCGAACTCAACGAGCAGCACTGGGAAACCGAGGCAGGCCGCAAGCTGGTCCAGATGCTGCCCCGCAAGCGACTGGGGCAGGCCGAGGACCTCGACGGCCTGATCGTGCTGCTGGCTTCCGAGAAGTCGGGGTTCATCAACGGCGCGATCATCGCCGCCGACGACGGATTCGCGCTCTGATCTGAGCCGGGCCCGTTCGGGCCCGCGCACCTGAAGCAGGTCGCTCAGGCCCGTGCAGCAACACCCGAGGTGTCGACCGGGCAGCCGGTCTTGGCGATCACGTCTGCCACGCTGACGCCGTCGGCCAGTTCGAGCAGCTTCAGGCCGGTGCCGGTCACCTCGAACACGCACAGGTCCGTGATGATGAGGTTGACCACGCCCACGCCGGTGAGCGGCAGATTGCATTCGGACAGGATCTTGAGATCTTCGCCGCCGTCCTTGCGCCGGGCGGTGTGCTCCATCAGCACGATGACGCGGCCCACGCCGGCCACCAGGTCCATCGCGCCGCCCATGCCCTTGACCATCTTGCCCGGGATCATCCAGTTGGCGAGGTCGCCGGTCTGGCTGACCTGCATGGCGCCCAGCACCGCCAGATTGATCTTGCCGCCGCGGATCATCGCGAACGAATCGGCGCTGGAGAATATCGATGAGCCGGGCAGGGTGGTCACGGTCTGCTTGCCGGCGTTGATGAGGTCGGGATCAACCTCGTCCTCGGTCGGGAAGGGGCCGATGCCCAGCAGGCCGTTCTCGGACTGCAGCCACACCTCCATGCCCTTGGGCACGTGGTTGGCCACCAGCGTCGGCAGACCGATGCCCAGGTTGACGTAGAAGCCGTCACGAAGTTCCTTGGCCGCCCGGGCGGCCATCTGATCACGAGTCCATGGCATGTCTGTTCTCCTGGCGGCTCAGCGGGCGCGCACGGTGCGCTGTTCGATGCGTTTTTCGGGCGAGGCGTTCTGCACCAGGCGGGTGACGTAGATGCCGGGCAGATGGACCTGGTCGGGATCGAGCTCGCCGGTGGCGACGATGATTTCCGCTTCGGCGATCGTGATCTTGCCCGCCATCGCGACGTTGGGATTGAAGTTGCGCGCAGTGCGCCGGAACACCAGGTTGCCCGAGCGGTCGGCCATCCAGGCCTTGACCAGCGACACATCGGGCACCAGCGAGTGCTCCATCACGTACTGATGGCCGCCGAATTCGCGCTGCTCCTTGCCCTCGGCCACGATGGTGCCCACGCCGGTGCGGGTGAAGAAGGCCGGGATGCCGGCGCCGCCGGCGCGCAACTTTTCGGCGAGCGTGCCCTGCGGCGTGAACTCGAGCTCGAGTTCGCCGGCCAGGTACTGGCGTTCGAATTCCTTGTTCTCGCCCACGTACGACGCGATCATCTTGCGGACCTGGCGGGTGGCCAGCAGCTGGCCCAGGCCGAAGCCGTCGACGCCGGCGTTGTTCGACACGCAGGTGAGGTCCTTGACCCCCGAGTCGCGCAGCGCAGCGATCAGCGCCTCGGGAATGCCGCACAGTCCGAAGCCGCCCACGGCGATCATCTGGCCGTCCTTGACCACACCGGCCAGTGCGGCGGCGGCGCTTGGAAACAGCTTGCTCATCGGAGTCCTCGCATGGCGGCAGCGGCCGCGGCTGAAATTTTGTGGCGGATGGCGGATTATATCGGCGATGCTGCAGTGCCGCGATCGCCGATCCGCTGCCAGCGCCGGTTCCTCCAGGAATATCCGGCGCGGTCTTGCGGGCCTGCGTGCGGCTTTCCTTCCCCCGTCTCCTGGAACGCCTGATGTCGCAGATTCCCCCGTCGCCCGCCGGTTCTTCCGACCCTGCCCGGCGCCTCGAGCGCACCGAGGCCGAGCGCGACGAAGCGCTGCGCCAGGCGCTGATCGCCGAGCAGCAGCGCGACATGGCGCGCGAGCTGGCGCTGCAGTTCGAGCGTGAGGCCGAAGAGTTGCGCCGCGTCTTCACCGGACTGCTCAACGATGAGCTCGCCGGTCATGCCACGGCGCTGAAGAGTCTGGCGGCCACCTTCGAAGGTCGGCTGGCCGACCGCGAGCCGTCGCTGGCGCAGCTGGCCTCGATGATGGTGCAGTCGACCGATGCGATGCTGGCTGCGATCCGCGACGCGGTGACGCAGGTGCGCCCCGCCGAGCATGCCGCGGCCGGTGTGCCGGACGGGCTGCGCGCACTGATCAGCGACTGGCGGCTGCGCAAGCCGGCGATGCGCTTCGAGCTGCTGATGGAGCCGTCTGACGACGCCGAGTTCGGCCTCGCGTCGCCTGAGCTCGAGACGGCCGCCTGCCGGATCGTGGCCGAGGCGATCAGCAATGCGGTCGGTCACGCCCGCGCCGGCATGGTGGTGGTTTCGGCCCGGCGCAGCGCCGCTCTGCTGACCCTGCAGATCAGCGATGACGGGCGCGGCCTGCCGCTTCGCAACATGGCCGAGGGGCCGGGTCTGCGGACAATGCGCGCGCTGGCCGAGCGCTGCCGCGGACGACTGTCGATCGCCACCGGCGAATCGGGCGGCGCCGAGGTGCTGGTCGAACTCCCCTGGTCCTGAACAGGCCCCACCCCGCGCGGGACGGTATAATCTCGCTTTACCGGCTGCCCTACATGACCAAATTCGTTTTTGTAACCGGTGGCGTGGTCTCCTCGCTTGGCAAGGGGATCGCCGCCGCGTCGATGGCCGCACTGCTCGAATCCCGCGGCCTCAAAGTCACCCTGCTGAAGCTCGACCCCTACATCAACGTTGATCCGGGCACGATGAGCCCGTTTCAGCATGGTGAGGTCTTCGTCACCGAGGACGGTGCCGAAACCGATCTCGACCTGGGGCACTACGAGCGCTTCGTGAATGCCACGATGCGCCGCTGGAACAACTTCACCACCGGCCAGATCTACGACTCGGTCATCCGCAAGGAGCGCCGCGGCGAGTACCTCGGGCGCACGGTGCAGGTCATTCCGCACATCACCAACGAGATCCAGGCGTTCATCGAGCGCGGGGCCGGCGTCGGCACCCCCGATGCCGCCCAGGTCGCGATCGTCGAAATCGGCGGAACGGTCGGCGACATCGAATCGCTGCCCTTCCTCGAGGCGGTGCGCCAGATGAGCCTGAAGCTGGGCCGCGGCAATTACTGCTTCGCGCATCTCACGCTGGTGCCCTTCATCGCTTCGGCCGGTGAGCTCAAGACCAAGCCCACCCAGCATTCGGTGCAGAAGCTGCGCGAAATCGGCATCCAGGCCGACCTGCTGCTGTGCCGTGCCGACCGGGTCATCCCCGATGACGAGCGCGCCAAGATCTCGATGTTCTCGAACGTGCAGCTCGACAGCGTCATCTCGGTCTGGGACGCGGACACCATCTACAAGATTCCGCGCATGCTTCACAACCAGAAGGTCGACGACCTGCTGTGTGAAATCCTGCGCCTCGATTCACGTCCCGCCGACCTCACGATGTGGGACCGGCTGGTCTATTCGCTAGAGCACCCGACCCACGTCGTGCGGGTCGCGATGGTCGGCAAGTACGTCGACCTCACCGAGTCGTACAAGTCGCTCACCGAGGCGCTGATCCACGCCGGCATCCACACCGAAAGCCGGGTCGCGCTCGAATACATCGACTCCGAGCAGATCGAGCGCGACGGCACCGAGACCCTGGCGGGCTTCGATGCCATTCTCGTGCCCGGCGGCTTCGGGCGGCGCGGCGTCGAAGGCAAGATCCGCGCAATCCGGTTTGCGCGCGAGCAGGGCATCCCGTATCTGGGCATCTGCCTGGGCATGCAGCTGGCGGTGATCGAGTTCGCCCGCCACGTGTGCGGCCTGACCGGCGCCAACAGCACCGAATTCGACCAGGACAGTCCGCATCCGGTGGTGGCGCTCATCACCGAGTGGCTCGATCGCGAGGGCCGCATCGAACGCCGCGATGTCGCCTCCGACATGGGCGGCACGATGCGTCTGGGTGCGCAGCGCTGCCCCGTCGAGCCCGGCACCATCGCCGAGTCGGTCTATGGCGAAGCGGTCAACGAACGCCATCGCCATCGCTACGAAGTCAACAACGTCTATGTGCCGCAGCTCGTGCGGGCCGGCATGCGGGTC
>DAONCJ010000251.1:0-5830 GCA_035401985.1 Burkholderiaceae bacterium
GGGCGGCGCGCAGTGCCTGCGCGTGTCGCAGGCCGATCTGGCCGCCACGCTCGGGGTCACCCGCCAGAGCGTGAACCGCGAACTTCAGGTGCTGGCACAGGCAGGCCTGCTGTCGCTCGACTACGGCCGGATCACCGTCAACGACACGCCGGCACTGCGGCGGATGATCGAGGACCTCGACAGTGTGTCGAGCGGCGCGCGAAGCGTGGCCCGCGACGGGCCGATCGACTGAGCGGCCCGTTCTCAGGCGCCGGGCCGATCGACTGAACTGCCCCCGCCGTCAGGCGCCCAGCCGCCTGAGTGCAGCGGCCGCCTGCGCGACCAGTTCATCGAGGATGGCTGCGGCCGGGCGCACCTGGTTCATGTAGGCCACGCCCTGCCCCACCGCGTAGTGCATCAGCGGCTCGATCTCATGGTCGTCGATCGCGCCGAGCAGATCGCCGACCAGGATGTCCTGATACGGCATGGCGAGCGGTCGCGGGGCATCAGGCGCAGACCACTCGTCGCTCCAGGCCGAGCGCACCTGGCGGAAGGTCTTGCCGCTTTCCGAGCGGGTGACCACCGTGTCCTCGCTGCCGGCGGCCAGCAGCTTGCGCAGGATCTTGGGGTTCAGTCCGTACTCCTCGGCGACCAGCCAGATCGATCCGGTCCACACGCCCTGCGCGCCCATCGCCAGCGATGCCGCCAGATGCCGCCCGGTGACCACACCGCCGGCGGCCAGCACCGGCACGTCGCCGGCGATGTCGACGATCTGGGGCACCAGCGAGAACGTGCCGATCGGGCCGGTGTGGGCGCCCGAATCGTGACCCTGGGCCACCAGAAAATCGGCGCCGGAGTCGATGGCCCGACGGGCATGCTTGGGTGAGCCGCACAGCGCGACGATGCGCTTGCCGCGCCGCTTGCACTGCTCGACGAAATCGCCGGGCGCGCCGATGCCGCAGGCGACCAGTTCGACGTCGCTCTCGATCACCGCCTGCATCTGCTGGCGCGACACCTCGTTGGAGCGCAGGAAGCGGGTGCGCATGCCGCGACGCTTGGGCGCCGGCACCTGGTATTTCTCGTACAGCCGGGCGATGAACTCGCGGTGCTTGGGCGGCAGCTCGCGCTCGATCGCCTGGGCATCGTTCTCCTCGGGCATGCCGGGCGGCAGCACCAGGTTGACCCCGATCGGCGCGCTGCCCGCGAGCTGGCGAAGCTGCGCCAGCTCGGCGCGGATCTCGTCCGGCGTGCGCCGCGTGGCGCCGTAGACGCCCAGGCCGCCATGGCGCGACACCTGCGCCACGACCGGCACCGAATGCGAAAACGCGAACACCGGATGGCGCATGCCAAACCAGTCGAGGATCGGCGTGCGCAGGGCCGCCGGCATGGGTTCGTTATCGTTCATCGAGCATCCCGTCATCTGGACCTGTCATGATAGGCTGGGTCATGACCATTGCAATACCGCGGGCCGGAACGCTCCGGCCGCGCAGCCCGAAACGATCCGCCGATACCCCGGCGCCCGCATCGCACACCCCGCTCTTCGCGCAGGTGCGCGAACGCCTGCGGCGCAGCATCCTCGAAGGCACGCTGGCGCCCGGCGATCGCCTGCCTTCCGAATCGGCCCTGATCGACCAGCATGGCGTCAGTCGCATCACCGTGCGCCAGGCACTGGCCGATCTGCAGTCGGCGGGCCTGATCGCCACGGTCAACGGCAAGGGGTCCTTCGTCACACGGCCGGACCATCCGACCACGCTCGGGCCCCTGGTCGGCATTCTCGAGACCATGCGCAAGCGCGGCTACCGCGCCCATGCCGAGCTGGTTTCGCACCGGGTCGTCGCCGCCACGCGCGAGGTGGCTCAGGCGCTGGACATCGAACCCGGCAGCCCGGTCGGTGCGCTGACCGTGCTGCGCTATCTGGACGACCAGCCATTTGCGGTCGGCACGACCTGCCTCGACGTGACGCTGGCACGCCGGCTGGCCGCGGTCGATCTGCGCGAAATCGACGTGGCCACGGCCATCGCGGTCGAGCTGGGCATGCGCCCTGCCGAAACCCGCTGCAGCATCAGCGCGGTCGCCGCGCCTCGCTCGATCGCCCGCCGGCTGCGCATCGAGCCCGGCGCACCGCTGCTGCGCGTGCGCACCCACACTTTCGATCTGAACCGGCGCCCCGTCACCTGGAGCCAGACCGATTGCCGCGGCGATCGGATGGACTACCGCGTGACCCTGCGCTCCTGACAACCGCCCGGACCGCCCCGGTGGTCCGGCATCTGGGAGAGAACCTTGAACGAAGTCCTTTGCGAACGCCACGATGGCTGGGCCGAGCTGATCCTGAACCGGCCCGATCGGCGCAACGCCATCGACGGTCCGCTGGCCGAAGCGATGCTCACCCACCTGCTGGCGCTCAATGCCGACAGCAGCATCCGCGTGATCGTGCTGCGCGGCGCCGGCGGAGCGCTGTGCTCCGGCCTCGACCTGAAGGCCTTCTCGGCCGAACCGGCGCCGCCGTGGCTGGCGACTTTCAATGCACGCTGGGCTGCGGTGCATCAGGCGCTGCTCGACTGCCCGAAAGTGCTGATCGTGGCGCTCGAACGCTATGCCATCAACGGCGGCGCCGCGCTGGCGCTGGCCGGCGACCTGCTGATCTGCGGCGCGGGCGCGTATCTGCAGGTCGGCGAAGTGCAGATCGGCATGGCTGCGCCCAAGAACATCGCCTGGCTGGCGCTGCGCCATGGCGAAGCGACCGCGGCGCGTCTGTGCCTGCTGGGCGACCGGATGGACGCCCAGGCACTGATGCGCGAGCGCATCGCCACCGAGGTGGTGGCCGATGACGAGGTCGTGGCGCGGGCCTGTGCGCTCGCGCAGCGGATCGCGGCGTTCCCGCCCACCGGGCCATCGCGCATCAAGACCGCCCTGCGCGCGGCCAGCCTGCTGATGGCGCCGGGCGACTGGTTCGCCGCCGCCGCCGCTCACGACCCCCAGGCCGGCCAGACCACGCGTCCCCCGCGTCAGGTCAAGGCCTGATCCACGGAGCCCACGATGACCCGTGCCTATTCCGACAAGTCCCGCCGCGCCACGCTGTCGCCGACCGAACTCGATGCCCTGTGTCTGAAGGTGCGCCAGTTCATCGATGAAGTGGTGATCCCGCGCGAAGACCTCGCGCTCGCCCACGATGTGCAGGGGCTTGACCGCGTGACCCGCGAGCTTCGCCAGCAGGCCCTGGCCCGCGGCCTGGTGTCGCCGCAGCTGGCGCCCGAGCACGGCGGCCTGGGCCTGAGCTGGCGCGAATGCGCACGGGTCTTCGAGCAGGCCGGACGCAGCCTGCTCGGCCCTGGCTCGATGGGCTGCGCCGCACCCGATCAGCCGAACATCGACACGCTGCTGCACCTGGCTTCGCCGGCGCAGCGCGAACGCTGGCTGGCCCCGCTGCTGCGCGGCGAGATCCGCTCGACCTTCGCGATGACCGAGCCGGCGCCCGGCGTCGGATCCGACCCGCGGATGATCCGCACCACCGCCCGGCGCGACGGCGACGGCTGGGTGCTCGATGGTCACAAGTGGTTCGCTTCAGGCGCCGTCGATGCGGCGTTCGCGATCGTCGTGGCCCGCGCACCCGAGGGCGTGTGCTGGTTCCTCGTCGACACGACCAACCCCGGCTGGCAGCTGGTGCGCAACGTCAACTCGATCGACGGGTTCTCGCACGGGGGCCACGGCGAGATCCGCATGGAGGGCTGCCGGGTCGCCGCCGACGCGCTGATCGGCGAGGCCGGCAAGGGCTTCGACTACGCCCAGCTGCGCCTGGAAGGCGCGCGGCTGTTCCACTGCATGCGCGGAACGGGTCTGGCCGCGCGCGCAATGGAGATCGCGCAGGACTACGTGGCACGGCGCGAGTCCTTTGGCGCCCCGCTGGTCGACCATCAGCTGGTCCAGGCCATGGCCGCCGACTCGCACATCGACCTGTATGCCGCGCGCCTGATGACCACCGACGTCGCGCGGCGACTGGACGAAGGCGAATCGATCCGCCATTACGGATCGATGGCCAAGGTCTTCGTCAGCGAGGCGCTGAACCGCATCGTCGACCGGGCGGCCCAGATGACCGGGGCGCTCGGCATGTCCGAGGACACGCCGATCTCGATGATCGTGCGCAAGCTGCGCCCGTTCCGCATCTACGACGGCGCCTCCGAAGTCCACCGCTCGGCCATCGGCAAGCGCATCTTTCAGAAAGGAGTCCAGCCATGAGCAACACCGTCGACCGCGAGGCGTTTCGCGCCGAGGTCCGCGCCTTCGTGCGCGCGGCCCTGCCCGCCGAAGTGCGCGAGAAGGTCCGCCTGGGTGTCGAGCTCAACAAGACCGACATGCTGGCCTGGGAGGGACAGCTGCGCGACCGCGGCTGGCTGGTGCCGCATTGGCCTCTGGAATGGGGCGGCACCGGCTGGGACCCGGCACTGCAGGCGATCTTCAAGGACGAGCTGGTGCTCAACCATGCGCCCGAAATCGGCGGCATCACGCTGGACATGATCGGACCGATCCTGATTCGCTACGGCAACGAGGCGCAGAAGCGCTTTTTCCTGCCCAAGATCGTGTCGCTCGAGCACTTCTGGTGCCAGGGCTACTCCGAGCCCAACGCGGGGTCCGACCTGGCGGCCGTGGCCACCCGCGCCGTCCGGCAGACCGGCAGCGACGGCCGCGAGGAGTACGTCGTCAACGGCAGCAAGATCTGGACGTCCTACGCCCAGCATGCCGACTGGATCTTCTGCCTGGTGCGCACCGACACCGACGCGCGCAAGCAGGAGGGCATCACCTTCCTGCTGATCGACATGAAGACGCCCGGGGTCAGCCTGCGCCCGATCGTCGGCATCCACGGCTGGCACCTGTTCAACCAGATCTTCTTCGACGATGTCCATGTGCCGGTCGAGAACCGGGTGGGCGAAGAGAACGCGGGCTGGACGATCGCCAAGTCGCTGCTCGAGTTCGAGCGGCTCGGTCTTGCGCGGGTGGCCGAGAACCGGCGCCGGCTGGCCAAGGTGCGCGCGATCGGCGAACAGGTCCATGAGGCTGGCGTGCCGCTGCGCGAGCGCGACTGGTTCAGGCGGCGCTACACCGAGCTCGAAGTGCGGCTCGAAACGCTCGCCGCCACGGTGCAGCGCTTTCGCCGCCGGGCCGAGGCCGGGCAGCGGCTGGGCCCCGAGACCGGCATGCTCAAACTGGTCGGCAGCCAGCTGATCCAGGAGATCGAGAATCTGTCGGTCGATGCGGTCGGTCCCGACTCGCTGGCCTACGACCGCGAGGCGCACTTCAGCCTCGAGGCGCATCGCGGTCCGAAGCCCGAGGGGCGAAGCGACTATGCACCCACGGCGTCGTCACGCCGTTTCGTCACCCGCGGCTTCACCATTGCCGGCGGTTCGAGCGAGGTCCAGCACGAGCTGCTGGCCAAACAGGTTCTGGGGCTCTGAATGAACACGACAACCACCGTCAACCCGAGCCTGGACGCCGACGATCGCAAGCAGCTGATCGACAGCGTGCGCCGGTTCGCCGAGCGCGACTACGGCTTCGAGGCCCGCATGCGCGCGCTGCGCCTGCCGGGCGGTTTTTCGCCCGACCACTGGCGCACATTTGCCGAACTCGGCTGGCTGGGCATCGGCCTGCCCGACGCGTGCGGCGGCATCGGCGGCGCGATCGAGCAGGCGCTGCTGGCCGAGGAACTGGGTCGCTGCCTGGTCGTCGAACCGTGGCTCACCAACTGTGCGCTGGCCGGCCCCCTGCTGGCCGCTCAGGGCAGTGATTCGCAGCGCGACCTCGTCGCTCGGATGGTGTCGGGCGACACCCAGCTCGCGCTGGCTGCGTTCGAGCGCCAGGG
>DAONCJ010000252.1:0-5823 GCA_035401985.1 Burkholderiaceae bacterium
GCTGCCGATCGGCTCGCTCAATGCACTGGTGCTCGACGAGTCGGCACCGGTCAAGGCGATGAAGGTCCACAAGGCGCCGACGCGTCCGCGCGCCAATCTGGTCGAGGGAGATTTCGCCTGGCGTCTGCTGAGCCATCTGTCGCTGAACTATCTGTCCCTTCTCGATGGCGATCGGCAAGGGGCGGCCGCCGCTTCCCTGCGCGAGTTGCTGCTGCTGTATTCGGATCTTGCCGATCCGGCATCGCGGCGACAGGCCGACAGCGTGACGAAGGTGACATCGCGACCGATCATCCGGCGTATGCCGGTGGCCGGCCCGATCGCCTTTGGCCGCGGTCTGGAGATCGAGCTGACACTGGACGAATCGGCCTTCGGCGGATCCGGTGGCTTCATTCTGGGATCGGTTCTTGAGCGCCTGCTGGCGCGTCATGTGTCGATCAACTCCTTCACGCAAATGCGGCTGCAGTCCGAGTCGCGCGGCGAGGTGGCCCGATGGCCGGCGAGATCGGGTTCCAGGGTCATCGGCTGACCTGGCTGGCAGATCTGGCGCAACGTCCCTGGGAGAATGACTTCTACCAGGTGCTTCGCCGGATCGAAGCCTGGCATCCGCACCTGCCGCGGCTGGGCGAGGCACGCAAGCCGGCCGATGAGCCGGTTCGCCTGGGCCAGCAGCCCGAGCTGACCTTCGCCCCTTCGAATGTCTGGCAGGTCAGCACACGCGACGATGGCCGTGTGCGCATCGGCGTGCGCTTTCTCGGACTGTGGGGCCCGCAGGGCCCGCTGCCGCTGCATCTCACCGAGCTCACGCGCGAACGCGAACGGCACCATGGCGATTCGACTCTCGCCCGGTTCGCCGACCTGTTCCATCACCGCCTGCTGCTGTCGTTCTATCGGACATGGCGGCAGGCGCAGCCGACGGCCAGCCGCGACCGCCCTGGTGAAGACCGATTCCGCACCTACGTGGGCGCCACCTTCGGTCTCGGTTCGCCCGCGTGGTTCGATCGTGACTCGGTGCCCGACGATGCCAAACGCTACTTTGCCGGGCTGCTGTCGCGAACCTCCCGCGATCCGGACGGCCTGCGCAATCTCCTGTCGCACTATTTCGGCCAGCCCGTCGAACTCGAAACCTTTGCGGCGCGCTGGATGCCGCTGCCCGAAAGCCAGCGCACAGCGCTCGGCAATGCCGACGGCTCGGCGGCGCTGGGTCGCGGCGCGGTGCTGGGCCGGCGCGTGTTCGACGTCCAGCATCACTTCAGTCTGCACATCGGACCGATGCCGCTGGCGGCCTACGAACAGTTCCTGCCTGCCGGGCGATGGCATTCGCGGCTCAGGGACTGGATCCTGCAGTACGTCGGTGAAGAATTCGGCGTGAACGCGGATTTGAGTCTCGCCCCGGACCAGGTGCCTGCTCTGAAGCTCGGCGGTGGCATTCGCCTGGGCTGGACCAGCTGGCTGGGAGGCTGGAAGAAGAACGTCCCCGCGCACGGCGTGCAGCTTGCCGTGACACGTGTCGCTCAATGAACTGAACCAACGAAAAACCACCGGAGACTCCCATGGCAGACATCAGCCGCGCCACATCGTTCGGCAAGCTCAACCCGATTCTCTACAAGGCGATCGAAGGCGCCACTGTGTTTGCGAAGCTGCGGGGCAATCCGTATGTCGAACTGGTGCACTGGATCAACCAGCTGCTGCAGCTTCAGGACTCCGATCTGCACCGCATCCTGCGCCACTTCAATGTCGACCCGGCGGCCCTGGCCAAGGACATCACCGAGTCGCTGGACCGGCTGCCGCGTGGCGCGACCTCGTTGTCCGACCTCTCCGACCACATCGACAGTGCCGTCGAGCGCGGCTGGGTCTACGGCACGCTGATGTTCAATGACGCCCAGGTGCGCGGCGGCTACCTGGTGGTGGGTCTGCTCAAGACCAGTTCGCTGCGCAATGCGATTCTGGCCATCTCGCGCCAGTTCGAGCGAATCAAGCCCGAGGCTCTGGCCGATTCGCTCGCGCAGATCGTGTCAGGCTCGCCCGAAGACCGGATGGCCTCTAGCGACGGCGCGTCCGCGGGTGCGGCACCGGGCGAAGCCAGTGGCGCGATGGCACCCGCGCGGATGGGCAAGCAGGAGGCGCTGAAGAAATTCACCGTCGACATGACCGAGAACGCGCGCAAGGGAGGCATGGACCCGATCACCGGCCGCGACGAGGAGATCCGCCAGATCGTCGACATCCTGATGCGCCGCCGTCAGAACAATCCGCTGCTGGCCGGCGAGGCGGGCGTGGGCAAGACCGCGGTGGTCGAGGGCTTTGCCCAGCGGCTGGCCAAGGGCGATGTGCCGCCCCAGCTGAAGGACGTCTCGCTGCTCAGCCTCGACCTGGGTCTGCTGCAGGCAGGCGCCAGCATGAAGGGCGAATTCGAGCAGCGTCTGCGTCAGGTGATCGACGAAGTCCAGGCCAGTCCGAAGCCCATCATTCTCTTCATCGACGAGATCCACACGCTGGTCGGCGCCGGGGGCGCAGCAGGCACAGGCGATGCCGCCAATCTGCTCAAGCCGGCACTGGCACGCGGCAACCTGCGCACCATCGGTGCGACCACCTGGGCCGAGTACAAGAAGTACATCGAGAAGGATCCTGCGCTGACGCGGCGCTTCCAGGTCGTGCAGGTTCCCGAGCCCGATGAGGACAAGGCCATCCTGATGCTGCGCGGCGTCGCCAGCACGCTCGAGAAGCACCATCGTGTCCAGCTGCTGGACGCCGCGATCGAAGCGTCGGTGCGGCTTTCGCATCGGTACATTCCGGCGCGCCAGCTGCCCGACAAGGCGGTCAGCCTGCTGGACACCGCCTGTGCCCGGGTCGCCGTCAGTCAGCACGCGACGCCTCCCGAGATCGAGGACACGCAGCGCCGCATCGAAGCGCTGCAGACCGAACTCGAGATCATCGGACGCGAGGAAGCGGTCGGTGAGGCGATCGGTTCGCGCAAGGTCGACGCGCAGAACAAGCTCGATGCCGAGCTGTCGCGGATCGCCGTGCTCGATGCACGCTGGAAGGAAGAAAAGGCGCTCGTCGACCAGGTGCTGGCGATTCGCTCGCAACTGCGCGATGGCGGCAAGCCGGTCGACGTTGCGGCGCCCGCTTCGGCGGCAGGCGCGTCGGCGGTCGATGCAGCCGCGCCGCCGGCACTGGATGACGCGCAGCGCGCGGCGCTGCTCGCCGAGCTGGGTGGCCTGCAGGGCAAGCTGGCCGAGCTGCAGGGCGAATCGCCGCTGATCATGCCCTCCGCCGATGCCGGTGCGGTCGGCGGGGTGGTCGCTGACTGGACCGGCATTCCGGTCGGGCGCATGGTGAAGAACGAGATCGAGTCGGTGCTTCGCCTGGCCGACACGCTGAACGACCGCGTGATCGGTCAGCGCCATGGCCTGGAGATGATCGCCAGCCGCATCCAGACGTCGCGTGCCAAGCTGGACAATCCGAACAAGCCGATCGGCGTGTTCATGCTGGTCGGCCCGTCGGGCGTCGGCAAGACCGAGACCGCGCTGGCGCTGGCCGAGTCGCTCTATGGCGGTGAGCAGAACGTCATCACCATCAACATGAGCGAATACCAGGAGTCGCATGCGGTCTCGACCTTGAAGGGCGCGCCTCCCGGATACGTCGGCTACGGCGAGGGCGGGGTGCTGACCGAAGCGGTGCGCCGCCGGCCGTATTCGGTGGTGCTGCTCGATGAGGTCGAGAAGGCCCACCCGGACGTGCACGAGATCTTCTTCCAGGTGTTCGACAAGGGCTGGATGGAAGACGGCGAGGGCCGCTACATCGACTTCAAGAACACGATCATCCTGCTCACGTCGAACGCGGGCAGCGACCTGATCATGAACCTGTGCAAGGACCCTGAGCTGATGCCCGATCCCGAGGGCATCGCGAAGGCGCTGCGCGAGCCTCTGCTCAAGGTGTTCCCGGCCGCGCTGCTCGGGCGCATCGTGACGATCCCGTACTACCCGTTGTCCGACGAGATGCTGGGCAGCATCGTCCGCCTGCAGCTCAACCGGATCGTCAAGCGCGTCAAGGCCAACCACGGCATCCCGCTCAGCTACAACGACGATGTCGTCAAGACCATCATCGGCCGCTGCAGCGAGCTCGAGTCGGGCGGCCGCATGATCGATGCCATCCTGACGAATACCGTGCTGCCGCGGATCAGCCGCGAATACCTGACCCGCCTGGCGCAAGGCCAGGAGCTGCGCGGCATCGCGCTCAGCGTTCAGGACAGCGAGTTCCAGTACACCTTCGAGTGAATCTGGTTTCCCCGCCCGCCGGCCGCTGTCGCGGCCGCCTCGCGGGCGGGGCCTACTTCAGTGTTATGGCCGGCCGGGTTCGCGGGCGATACAGTTGCACCGTGAGCGATCCCCTGCCTGTGTGGAGCTAAGAATATGCCGTCGGCCCGTTTCTGTACGCTGTTCAGTCCCTTCGGGGAAGACCTGATGTTCTCGAGCATGCGGGTGTCCGATCGGCTGTCCCGGATGTACGAGATCGACCTCGAGGCGGTCAGTACGACAGACGCCCTGCTTCCCCAGGACATCCTGGGCAAGTGGGTGTATGTGGCGGTCGACCACGGCGATGGAGTCACGCGCAAGTTCAGCGGCTATGTCACCCAGTTCAGCAATGGCGGCAGTCTGGGCGGGCGGTATGTCTACCGGATGCAGATTCGTCCCGGCATCTTCGGGCTGACGCGCACGGCGGATTGCAAGATCTTCCAGAACATGACGGTTGTCGACATTGCGGACAAGATCCTCTTTGGACGCAGCCGCAACAGCACGCTGGCCTGGTCGCTGCGGCTGCTCGACCGATCGGTCTACAAGAAATGGGACTACTGCGTTCAGTACCGCGAGTCCGACTTCGCCTTTCTTTCGCGCCTGCTCGAGCAGGAGGGCATCTACTGGTACTTCGAGCAGACGGCGGACCAGGGCACGATGGTGCTGATCGATGACAAGAGCAAGCAGACGGCCATCGCGGGTCTCGCGAACATCGCGTACTCGCCGGCCAGCACGAAGATGGTCCATGAGAACGATGTCGTCAGCCAGTGGCGCCAGACCCAGGAGATCCAGCCGAACAAGTTCACGCTGAAGGACTACGACTTCATCAAGCCGAAGTCCCAGCAGATGGTCACCCGGCGCCCGCAGAATGCGCATCAGCATGCCGAGTCGGGGGCCGACTTCGAGATCTTCGACTATCCCGGCGACTTCGACCCTGTCGACGGCAATGCGCTCGTTCAGGGAGAAAGTTATGTATCGGCCCGCGCGGAAGAACTCAACACCAATGCGATCGTGTTTCGCGGCGAAGGTCTGCTGCGCCAGTTCCACGTCGGTCAGACGTTCAAGCTGATCGATCATCCGCGGGCCGATCAGAATGGCGAGTACCTGATCGTCGGTACCGAGTACTACTACCGCGACATCGAGCAGGAAAGCATTGTCGCGGGCGAGGGCGACGATGAGCGCACGCGGGCCGGCAGCGACTTCACCTGCTCGTTCACCGCCATCCCCAAGGCTCAGCAGTTTCGACCGCCACGCGTCACCCGCCGCCCGCTCATTCATGGCGTGCAGACCGCCACGGTCACCGGCCCGGCCGGCGAAGAAATCCACACCGACAAGTACGGGCGGATCAAGGTTCACTTCCACTGGGACCGGTTCGGCCCCACTGATGACCAGTCGTCATGCTATCTGCGGGTGTCGACCCTGGCGGCGGGCAACAACTGGGGGTTCATCTCGATTCCTCGCATCGGCCAGGAGGTGGTCGTCAGCTTCCTCGAAGGCGATCCGGACCGCCCGATGGTCACCGGCATGGTCT
>DAONCJ010000253.1:0-5810 GCA_035401985.1 Burkholderiaceae bacterium
GCAGCAGCAGCGCCGTGTCGATGCCGGGCTCGAGTTCAGCCCACAGAAACATGCCGCCCTCGGGCCGGTTGAAGCGCACCCGGCTGCCCAGTTCGGCGCGCAGCGCCGCCGACAAGGCCTCGCAGCGCTCGCCATACAGCACCCTGGCCCGGTCCAGAAAACCGGCCAGGCGGCCGGTTTCGAGATAGCGCGCGGCCAGCGCCTGCGACAAGGTCGAGGTGTGCAGGTCCACCGCCTGCTTGATCTGCTCGACGCGCGACCGCACCCAGTCGGGCAGCAGCGCGAAGCCCACCCGCAGGCCCGGCGCGAGGATCTTTGAAAGCGTCGACACATAGCCGCACCACTGATCCGCGCCGGGCACCTCGGCGGCCAGGCTCACCAGCGCCGGCACTGGCCGGCCGGCAAAGCGCAGCTCGCCGTAAGGGTCGTCCTCGATCACGAACACCCGCTCGGCCACGGCCCAGCGCAACAGTGCCAGCCGACGCTCGCGCGACATCGTGACCCCGCTCGGATTCGCAAAATTGGTGACCGTGTAGACCAGCCGGGCACGCGCCATGGCCGGGCCGCCGGGCAGCGGCAGCCGCATGCCCTGCTCGTCGGTCGGCACACCGATCACTTCGGCATCGACCAGCGAAAAGACCTGCAGCGCCGCCAGATAGCCGGGACGCTCCATCACCACCGCATCGCCCGGTTCGATGAATGCACGGGCCAGCAGATCGATGGCCTGCTGCGAGCCGGTGGTGATCAGGGGATCGCCGGCCCATGCCGTGATGCCCCGATCGGCGATCAGGGTGCGGACAGCGGCCTGCAGCCGCGGCTGCCCGGCGCTGAGCCCGTATTGCAGCGCCTCCTGCGGCGAATGTGCGATGAGATCGGCGGCCAGGGCACCGAGCACCTCCGAGTCGAACAGTTCAGCGGCCGGCAGACCGCCGGCCAGCGAAATCATCCCCGGACGATGGGCGTCGGCCAGCAGATCGCGCACGGCGGAGCTGCGCAGGGGTTGTCGGCGTCTTGCAAGGCGGTCGGTGGGCTGCATGGCGATCTCGGCGGAAGGGACAGTGGACCGCCAGCCTCTCGCAGGCCGCTGCCTGCGCACAGGTACAGCGGCATGCGCATCCCCCGACCCGTACCGCCGCCACCGCCATGACAGTGGGGCGCAGTCGTCACGCAGGCGCCCGCCAGGTCCCGATGACGATCGCCACGCCGCCCGCGACGATCAGACCCTCCATGAAGACCGTGTGCAGGCGCGCGTTCATCCGGCGCACCAGCCAGGAAGCCAGCGCGCTGCCCGGCAGAGTCGCCAGCCCGATGGCCGCCCCGATGAACACCTTCGAGGAATCGAGCAGCGAGAAGCGCCCGAACAGCGCAGCGCGCGCCATGTCGACCAGGATCGACACGAAGGCATCGGTTGCCAGGACTGCGGTACCCGCCAGGCCGCTGCCCAGCAGCAGCGACACAAGCACCACGCCCATCCCGGACGCCATTCCATTGGCCAGCCCGAAAAGCGCCCCGCCGGTCACCATCGCCGTCGGCCCGACCTCCCATTGGCGGCGCTTGAGCCAGCGGCGCAGGGGCACGCTGAGCACCACGAGGCAACCCATCACCAGGCCGAGCGGGCGCGCATCGAGCTGCGAGTACAGCCAGGTTCCGAGCACCAGCAGCGGCAGTGCACCGACCAGCACCCGTGCCGCCGCACACCAGTCGATGTCGGCACGATAGAACCAGAAGCGCCCCGAGTTGATGATGATGCCGGCCAGGGCGAGCGTCGGCACGGTGGCCTTCACGCCGAGGATCGGCACCAGCACGGCGGTGAGAATCACTCCGGTGCCGAAGCCGCCGATGCCGCCGACCACCGCGCCGGCAAACGAGGCGCCGAGCACCAGCAGCCACTGCAGCGGCTCGAAGCTCATGGCCGGCGCCCCCTTGGGGCCGCGGACCGCGAGGCCGTCAAAACCGCGAGCCCGGCTGAGCCAGAAACTCCCGCTCGGCGGCGCTCGACACCCGGCCAAGGATCTCGTTGCGATGGGGAAACCGCCCGAATTGCCGGATGATGTCGTGGTGCCTCACGGCGTAGTCGTACACCGTGGGCAGCAGCGGTTCGTCGCGCAGCAGACCGAACAGTCGCAGCGACTCCTCCTGGTCAGCCAGCGATTCCGAATGTTCGAACGGCAGATAGCAGAACATGCGCTGCAGCGGACCGAAGCCCAGATGCCAGCCGCTGGCCACCAGTGCCCGCGCGCCGGCCAGCGCGAGCGCATCGCCGGCAAAGGCGCGGGGCGTGTCGCGGTGCCGGTTGCGGGTGAACTGATCGAGCACGAGGATGCGCGCGAGGCTGGCCGAGGGCGACGCGAGCCATCCTTCGATGCCACCTTCGAGGGCACGATCGACCAGCGCCCCGAAGCGCTCGTCGATCAGGGCGTCGAAGGCCGCGTCCTTGCGGAACCATTCAGGCCGCGCAGCCGGCAACTGATCGGGTGGCCCGAACCAGAATTCCAGCACTTCGGATGGAGTCGACATGCCGGCCTCAAATCGCCATGGCCGCGGGTTCGCCGAACAGCCGATGTTCGAGTTCCCGGGGATCGATCGGCCCGCCGGTCAGCGACTCGCGCGGCAGCATCGACAGCGTCAATAGCAGGCGCTCGAATTCGGGCGCGAACGCGTCGATGATCTTCTGCGGCTCGGGACACAGCCGCGAATCGGTCATGACGCCGAACTGCACGCCGCCGCGATACGACAGGATCGACACGCCCATGCCGATGTCACTGGACTGCGGCACCCAGAACATCACCCGCTGCACCGTGTTGCCGGCAATGCGGATCGGCTCGGCCGGCCCGGGCACGTTGGTCATCACGGCCGTCGACTTGCTGGCCAGATAGTCGAGGATCCCGCTTTGCAGCAGCCGCGGCGCCTGGCCGACCACGCTGAGCAGCGCATAGGCCAGGGGTGCCTGGTAGCCGCCCTTGAGCTCGTCCATGCGCCGGCGCACGTCGTACAGGCGCTCCAGCGGATTGGCCAGCCCCACCGGCAGCACCAGCGGCACCAGCCCGAACCGGTTGCCCAGCCGCGGCGACTCGTTCGCGGGGCGAAGGTTCACCGGCACCATGGCGCGGATCTCGACGCCCGTCGTGTCGTCGCCCTTGCCCGCCAGATAGCGGCGCAGCGCTCCTGCCACGCAGGACAGCAGCACATCGTTGACCGACACGCCCAATGCCCGGCAGACCGTCTTGACTTCTTCCAGCGGCAGCGGATCGTTCCAGGCCACGACCTTGTGGCGCCCGGGTTTGCCCTTCAGGCGCGTGCGCGAATCCTCTGACATCAGCGCAATCGCCAGAGCATCCTGGGTGACGCGCCCGCCGATCGCGAGCAGCCCGGCCAGGGTGCTTTCCTTGCCGGTCGCCTCGAGTGCGCGGGCCAGACCGCCGCCCGCCTTCTCGAAGGACTTCATCGCCGTGCGCGTCATCGGCTCGATCATCGCCATCAGCGTGTGGGCCAGGTCCTCGTGCCCCGAGTCGGGTGCGGCCGTCGCGCGGCGCCGGCGCGGCGCGGCGGGCTGGCCGTCATCGCTCATCGAAAGCATCACCCGGACCAGCGCGATGCCGTCGGCGATGCAGTGATGAATGCGGGTCACGAGCGCGCTGGCGCCCCGATAATTTTCGATGAGGTGGAACTGCCACAGCGGCCGGTTCGAGGCCAGTGGCTCGGCCGCCAGGCGCCCGGCGAGCTTCTGCAGATCGAGTTCGCTGTCGGGATCGGGCAGGGTCTCGCGAACCAGATGGTTGTCCAGATCGAAGCTCTCGTCGGTCTCCCACCAGGCTCCCGTCGGATCGGTGTGCACGCACTGGCGGAATCGATCGTAGACCAGCAGCCGTTCACGCAGCCGCAGTTCGAGGTCCTCGCGACGCAGCGGCGCATCGAACACCCAGACTCCGACGATCATCATCAGGTTGGCCTGCGAATCCATGCGCAGCCACGCCGTGTCCACACCGGACATCCGCTCGCGATTCATCCCCTGCCCCCTCCCCCGCGGGCGCCGTCCGGTCGATATGCCGGCGGGCGGTCCCGATCCCTATAATAGCCAGCCCGCAGTCGGGTGCCAGCGAATCATCACCGACTGTCTCCAAGACCTCTCCAGGAGAACCCGCATGTCCGATCTCGCCCAACGCTTCGAGCAGGCGGTAGCCGAATCCAAGCAGCTGCCCGAGCGCCCCGACAACATGACGCTGCTCAAGCTCTACGCGCTGTACAAGCAGGGCAGTGCCGGAGATGCCGATGGCAAGCGCCCCGGATTCACCGACATGGTCGGACGCGCGAAGTTCGATGCCTGGGCCGCCCTGAAAGGCACAGGCAGCGACGACGCGATGCAGCAGTACATCGACCTGATCGAGGAACTCAAGGAAGGCTGATCTGCCACTCGTCACCGGGCCGGCTCAGCCCGCGCCCGCCACGGGCCGCCGACACGGCCTCAGACGAAGTAGCGGTCGAAGTTGTCGTTGATGTGCTCTTCGATCTTCGGCTTGAACGCCGACAGCAGCAGGCCCAGCTTCGCGTCCAGGTGAACCTCGTCCTTGGACACCCGCAATTCGCCATGCACGCCGCTGCGGTTGAAGCGCAGCACATCGCCATCCCACTCGCTGGTCATTCCGTACTCGGACTCCAGGTCGTCGGCCACCTTCTGTGCGGCGACCCGAGCCTTCTTGATGCCCAGCCGGTGCTTGCGATTGATCTTGATGTCCGCCACAACGCCTCCCGCGTAATTGTTCGGCTTCACGCCTGTGCTCGGACGGACAACCCAGGTGTCCGCCGCGGGACGAATTCTAGAGCCTTCAGGCGTGGATCTCGAACACCTGCCGCAGATAGTGCAGATAGGCCTCGTCGTCGCACATGTTCTTGGACGGGGTGTCCGACAGCTTGGCGACCGGCTGACCATTGCAGCGGACCATCTTGATCACGATCTGCAAAGGCACGTAGCCCAGGTCGTTGGTCAGGTTCGTGCCCACCCCGAAAGCCAGGCGCGTGCGCTCATGAAAGCGCCGATACAGCCGGATCGCCAGCGGAAAAGTCAGCGCGTCCGAGAAGATCAGCGTCTTGGTGCGCGGATCGACGCGGTTGTTGTCGTAATGGGAGATCAGACGCTCGCCCCATTCGAAGGGGTCGCCCGAGTCGTGACGCGCGCCGTCGAAGAGCTTGCAGAAATACAGGTCGAAGTCACGCAGGAATGCGCTCATCCCATAGACGTCGGACAGCGCGATGCCCAGGTCGCCGCGATACTCGCGCGCCCAGGTCTCGAAGGCGAAGGTCTGCGAGTCGCGAAGCCGCGGCCCCAGCGCCTGGCAGGCCTGAAGATATTCGTGGGCCATCGTGCCCAGGGGGGTCATGCCGTACTTCATCGCGAAGTACACGTTCGACGTGCCGGCCAGGTGCGGCCCGAGCTTGTTCTTGCACTCGAGCAGCACTTCCTCGTGCCAGAGTCTCGAGAAGCGGCGGCGCGTGCCATAGTCAGCGATGCGCATCTCGGACAGGTCGGCCTCGCCGACCACCTGCCCGATCTTCTCGTCGAGCCGCCGACGGCCCTCGGCGTAATCGGGAAGCTTGACCGTGTTGCGGAAATAGATCTCGTTGACGATCGACAGCACAGGGATCTCGAACAGGATCGTGTGCAGCCAGGGCCCGCGGAACGTGATCTCGATCTCGCCATTGCGCTTGGGCGAAGGCAGCACCGAGACGTACTTCTCGTTCATCTGGAACAGGCCCAGAAAATCGACGAAATCGCTCTTGATGAAGCGCATGCCGCGAAGGTAATCCAGTTCGCG
>DAONCJ010000254.1:0-5800 GCA_035401985.1 Burkholderiaceae bacterium
CGGCGCGTGCCGTGGTTCGGCGCGCTGGGCCGCATGCTCCATGTGCTGCCGCTGCTGCTCGGCGCCCAGTGCGCAGCCCTGCTGGTCAGGGCGGCGGTCGGCAGCGGTTTTCCGGGGTGGGCCTTCCTGATGGCGAGTGTCACGACCGCGCTGCTGTGGCCGCTGGCCGAGGCGCTGCTGCTGGCTCCGCAGCGTCGCGCGGTCGAGCGCGACGAAAACCGGCCGCTTTAGCCGTCACTGTACTGCCGCCAAATCCATGATCGAAGTCCGCGACGCCGAACACGAACTGCGACGCATCCGCGTGCGGCTCGGGTTCGCCTGGGTGCTGGTGCTGCTGTGCTTCAGCACCCTGCTCGGGCGCTTCGTCTGGCTGCAGGTCATGCGCCACGAAGACTTCAATGCGCAGGCCGAGGACAACCGGATCGCGCTGGTGCCAGTGCCCCCGCAGCGGGGCCTCATCTACGACCGCCACGGCGTGCTGCTGGCCGACAACCTGTCCGTCTACACGCTCGAGATCGTGCCCAATCAGGTCAGCGACCTCGAACAGACGATCGACGACCTTGGCCGACTGATCGAGATCGCGCCGCGCGATCGCCGGCGCTTCAAGCGGCTGCTCGAGGACTCCCGCAACTGGGACTCGATCCCCATCCGCACCCGCCTCACCGACGAGGAACTCGCCCGGTTCTCGGTCGCCAAGTTCCGCTTCCCCGGTGTCGAGATCCGGGCCCGATCGGCGCGCACCTACCCGCAGGGCGAATCGGCGGCGCATGTCATCGGCTACATCGGCCGCATCTCGGTCGACGACAAGCGCCGGCTCGAGGACGCCGACCTGACGTCCAACTACGTCGGCGCCAGCCACATCGGCAAGACCGGCATCGAGCTTTCGTACGAATCGACGCTGCATGGCACCGCCGGCGCCGAGGAGATCGAAGTCTCGGCCGGCGGGCGCACCGTGCGCTCGCTCTCGCGCACGCCCGCTCAGCCTGGGGCGAACCTGATCCTGTCGATCGACCTGAAGCTGCAGCGCATGGTCGAGGAGTGGTTCGGCGACCGGCGCGGCGCGCTGGTGGCGATCGAGCCGGCCACCGGCGAGATCATCGCCTTCGTGTCCAAGCCGACCTTCGATCCGAATCTGTTCGTCGACGGCATCGATCCGCCCACCTGGCAGGCGCTGAACGAGGATCCGGACAAGCCGCTGCTCAATCGCCCGCTGCGCGGCACCTACCCCCCCGGGTCGACCTACAAGCCCTTCATGGCCATGGCGGCGTTGACCACGGGTGCCCGCGCCCCCGAGACCCAGTATGCCGATCCGGGCTACTTCCAGCTTGGCGCCCACCGGTTCCGCGACTCCGTACCCAGCGGGCACGGCAGCGTCAACCTGCACAAGTCGATCGTGGTCTCCAGCGACACCTACTACTACAAGGTCGCCTACGACATGGGCGTGGACGCGATCCACGACTTCATGGTGCCCTGGGGGTTCGGCCAGCTGACCGGCATCGATCTCGAGAACGAGGTCACCGGCATACTGCCCTCGACCGCGTGGAAGATGCGCCGCTACAAGCAGAAGTGGCTGCCGGGCGAGACGCCGTCGATTGGCATCGGCCAGGGCGCCAATGCATTCACGATCCTGCAGCTGGCGCATGCCACCGCCACGCTGGCCAACGACGGAGTGGTCATCAGGCCGCATCTGGTGCGCCATCTCGAAGACCCGGTCACCCGCAAGCGCCGGCCGATCGAACTGCCGCCGCAGCGCAATCTGGGGATGCGCCCCGAGCACCTGGCGCTGGTCAAGTCGGCGATGGTCGACGTCAATCGATTCGGCACCAGCCGAGTGGCGTTCGCCGGCGCCGAATATGTCGCTGCCGGCAAGACCGGCACCGCCCAGGTGATCGGCATCCGCCAGAACGAGCGCTACGACGCGCGGCGCATTGCCGAGCGCCACCGCGACCACTCGCTGTACATGGTGTTCGCGCCGGCCGACGCGCCGCGCCTGGCCGTGGCCGTGATCGTCGAAAACGGTGGCTTCGGTGCCCAGGCGGCCGCGCCGATCGCGCGAAAGGTGCTCGACTATCACCTGCTGGGCCGGCTGCCCAGCGACCCGCCGGGCACGCGCCGCGGGCCTGCGGAGCCCGAGCCCGATCTTCGCGACGTGCCCGAGAGCGTCGAGCCCGAGCCGGTGCCCCCGGGCGAAGCCGTGGCCGGCGAACCGAAGCGCACGCGATGAAGGGCTTCCTCCAGCTCTGGCAGCGGGTGCGTGCGCACGTGCTGGTATTCGATCCGGCCCTGTCGATCATCATCGCCCTGCTGGTCAGCCTCAGCGTTGTGACGATGTACTCGGCAGCCTTCGATTTCAGCGGTCGCTTCGATGGCCACGTCCGCAACCTCGTCGTCGCTTTCATGGTGCTGTTTCTGGCAGCCAATGTTTCGCCCAACGTGATGATGCGTTCGGCGGTGCCGCTGTATGTGGTCGGCCTGCTGCTGCTGATTGCGGTGGCCATGTTCGGCGATGTGTCCAAGGGTGCGCGGCGCTGGCTGAACCTGGGCTTTGGCAGAGTCCAGCCGTCGGAACTCCTGAAGATCGCCATGCCGCTGATGCTCGCCTGGTATTTCCAACGGCGAGAGGGCGCTCTGCGCTGGTTCGATTTCACCATTGCGGCACTGCTGCTGCTGATCCCTGTCGGGCTGATCGCACGTCAGCCCGACCTGGGCACGGCACTGCTGGTGCTGGGCGCGGGTGGCTTCGTCATCTTCCTGGCTGGTCTGAGCTGGCGGGTGATCGGGGGTCTGGCACTGGCCGCGGCGGCTGCGGCACCGCTGCTGTGGTCGCAGATGCACGATTACCAGCGCCAGCGGGTACTGACCCTGCTCGACCCGACCTCCGATCCCCTGGGCAAGGGATTTCATATCATCCAGTCGACCATTGCGGTCGGGTCCGGCGGACTCTGGGGCAAGGGCTTCATGCAGGGAACCCAGACCCATCTCGAGTTCATCCCCGAGCGCACCACCGACTTCATCTTCGCGGTGTTCTCCGAAGAGTTCGGGCTGATCGGCAATCTGGTGCTGCTGACGCTGTACCTGGCGCTGATTGCGCGCGGCCTGATGATCTCGGCGCAGGCGGCCAACGAGTTCATGCGCCTGCTTGCGGGTTCGCTGACCCTCATCTTCTTCACGTACGCGTTCGTCAATATGGGCATGGTTTCGGGGATCCTGCCGGTGGTCGGCGTGCCGCTGCCGTTCATGTCCTACGGCGGCACGGCAATGGTCACGCTGGCGCTGGGCGCCGGCCTGCTGATGAGCATCCATCGCCACCGGAAGTCGATGCAGAGCTGAGCGGACCCAGTGGCCCCCTCGCCGCAGAAAGCCCCACAAAAATTAAGGCATCTTCGGAGAACCGCGCGGCTCGCTGCAACATCCGTCGCAGTTTCGGGGAGTAGCTAGGGGCGGTCAGTTGCCGCCCCGGTTCACATCGTCAATTCGAAGCCTCACGGCTTCCGGTGTGATCGCAGGCGAGTCAGCCTGCAAGCAAGACCGGTGCTTTATTGGCACGGTCTCCCTTTGCGAAACCGTGCCTGGTGAACCACAGACACGGAGTTGCCGATGCTCTTTTCTTCCACGCCATGGTCAGGTTTCGCGATTCCGCGGATCCGGGCAATGGCCCTTGTCCCTCTGGCCTGCCTGCTGCTGCCGGCCATCGCCGCGGCCCAGCAGCCCACGCCGACCTACACCCTCCAGGATCTGCTGGCCCGCGCCAGGCTCGAAAGTCCGGCACTGGCGACCAGCCGCGCTGAACAGCTCAGCGCACGGGCCGGCATCATCACTGCGCGGGCACGTCCGAACCCCGAGATCTCCTTCGACCCCGGCCGGCTGACTGCCCGTCGCAACGACGTGATCGGCGGCGCCAGTTCAGCGATCTCGATCAGTCAGCCGATCGAGAGTCCGTGGCTGCGTGAAGCCCGTCTGAACAATGCCAATGCCCGGGTCGAGCTGGCTGTCGCGCAGACCGGCGCGCTGCAGTCGAACCTGAATGCCGCGATCCGCGATCGCTTCTTCGACCTGCTGCGGCTGCGCGCGGAACAGCAGGCGCTGCAGGAAGACCTGCAGCTCACCGAACAGATCCGCGACCGCGTCGAGGTCCGGGTTCGCACCGGCGAAGCGCCGCGCTTCGATTCGCTGCGCGCCGAGGCCGAAGTGGCCACCGTGCGCAAGAACGTCGATGCGACCGCCTTGCGCCAGCGTCAGGCCCGCTTTGCGCTGCGCCAGCTGGTCAGCCCCAACCTGGAAGCCGACTTCGAGATCGGGCTGCAGGCGGACGATTCGCGCCTGCTGACCGAGACCGACTATCTCGCCCTCAAGTACGCGGTGGTCGAGCGCAACCCGGACGTCGTGGTGGCACGGGAAGCGGTCAACGGCGCCGACTTGCAGATCGAACTCGAACGGCAGCAGATCATCCCCTCCGTGACGCTGCGAGCCACTCACGAACGCGACCCGTCCAGCGCCCTGACGCGAGTCGGCGCCCATATCACGATCCCGCTGCTGAATCGGCGCGAAGGCCCCATCGCAGAGGCAAGAGCCAACGCCGAGCGGGCGCGCCTGGCGCTGGACCAGCGGCGCTTCGAGGCAGACGCCTCGTTCGAAGGCGCATGGCAGGCCTATCGTGCCGCGCTCTCGCAGGTCCAGGCCATCGAGGGCGGCATTCTCGAGCGCTCGCGCCGCATTCTGGCGGTGGCCGAGGCGGCCTATCGCCTGGGCGAGCGCGGCATCCTCGAGTACCTGGACGCACAGCGCCAGTTCCGACTGGTACGCAATGAACTGCTCACCGCGCGCTTCGAACTTCAGCGCGCCCGCACCGACCTCGAACGCCTTGCCGGACGATGACCACCATGACCGCCACCTACCCGCTGCAGGTCTCCCTTCTTTCCGGCGCGTCCGCGGCACCGCGCACGGCTTTGCATCCCGCCACACGGCTGACCTTGCTGACCCTGCTGACCCTGGCCGCGATGCTCGGCGGTTGCGGGAGCGACCGCGACGCCTCGGACCCTCGAGCGGGCACCACGGCGGCGGCCGCGAAAGGCGCCGACAAGCCCGCCAGCGATCCGCTCGAGGTTGCGGTGGACAGCGAACTGGCCAAGCGGGTCAGCCACGGTCCGATCGTCACACGGCGCGTCGCGGACACCATCCGGATCGCCGGGCGGCTGGAGGCCAACCAGTACCGCAGCTCGCGGATCGGAGCCCCGATCACCGGACGACTGACCCACATCGACGCACAGATCGGGCAGCGTGTTGCGCAAGGCCAGGTGCTGGCCGAAATCAACAGCCCCGAGCTGGCTCAGGCGCAGCTCAATTTCCTGCGCGCCCATTCGCAGCAGCAGCTGCTGTCGCGGGCGGTCGAACGCGCGCAGCTGCTGCTCGACGCCGATGTGATCGGCTCGGCCGAACTGCAGCGGCGCCAGAGTGAACTGACGGTGGCCGCGGCCGAGAAGCGGGCCGCCTCCGATCAGCTGCGTGCGCTCGGCCTGTCGCGCGACCGCGTCAGCCGCCTCGAGGAAACCGGTCAGATCCAGCAGACCGCTTCGATCACCGCGACCCTGGCCGGCACGGTGCTCGACCGCAAGGTCGCGCAGGGCCAGGTGGTCAACCCGACCGATGTGCTGTTCCTGGTCTCCGATCTGAGCTCGCTGTGGGCCGCCGCCGAAGTGCCCGAGCAGGATGCCCAGTTCGTCAAGCCGGGACAGCGCGTGCAGATCGAGGTGCCGGCGCTGGACAACGAGCGCTTCGAAGGCAAGGTCGCGTTCATCGCCGA
>DAONCJ010000255.1:0-5780 GCA_035401985.1 Burkholderiaceae bacterium
AGCGCCCGTCGCAGCGCAGCACCGCGGGCAGCATCACGCACGAGGTCAGTCCATGGGGCACGTTGAAGCCACCGCCCAGCAGATAGCCGATGCCATGGCTGGCACCGTGGGAGACGCCGCCGCTGCGCCCCTGGATCGACAGCCAGGCGGCCGCTTGGGCATCCGAGCGCGCCGCCAGATCGGTCGGATCGGCATGCATGCGCGGCAGCGCGCTCCACATGCGGCGCGCCGCTTCGATCGCGGTGGCATCGCTGATCGGCGACGCGTTGGGCGCGCAGAAGCCCTCGACCGAATGATCGACCGATCGTGCGCCGGTGGACAGCAGCAGTTCGGCCGGCGTGTCCAGCGTGCAAGAGGGGTCCTGGATGACCACCACCGGCACGGCCAGTGGATGGCCGACCATCAGCTTGCGGCCCGCCGCCGTGTCGGTGACGCCGCCGAACGAGGTGAACTCGGCGGCCGACAGCGTCGTGGGCACCGCAATCATCCGGGGACGCGAGAAATCCGTGCCCCAGGCGCTGGTGCCGCCGCCGGACGCGCCGGTCAGCGCCTTGCCGGTGATGTCGGAAGCCTGCAGGCCCGCGCCGAGCGCGACGAGCATGCCCTTGGTCGCATCGATCACGGATCCGCCGCCCAGGGCGACCACGCCGTCGGCCCGGGTCTCGCCGAACTTCGCCACCAGGCGGGCCACCGACTCCAGCGGCGAATGGGCGGGGATGTCGGCGACCATGCCGGCGCAGCGATCGCCGAGCAGCGCGCGAACCCGCTCGGCCATGCCGCTGCGGATCAGCGAGTTGGTGGTGATCAGCAGCGGGCGCTGCCAGCCGAAGGCGTCCAGCTCCTTGGGCAGCGCGGCGAGGGCGCCGACGCCGGCGTGTACGCGCTGCTGAGCGGGCCAGTGGTGGGTCTGCATATTGTGGTCTCCGTCGCGTTGGTCAGCAGGCCGGTTTGGCTCCGAGGCTGCGCGTCGATCCTACCCGATGTGCAAATCCTGGAAGCACGGGCGCATTTTCATTCGACCGCGAGTTGGAGCCCCGGTAATACTGGCGGCAGAACTTTTTCCCGCCTGACTACGGAGATGACCGCCATGCCTGCCCAATCGATCGATACCGGAACCACCGACCTGCTCGCGTCACTGGACGAGGGCGTCCTGACGCTGACGCTGAACCGTCCCGAGGCCCGCAATGCGATGTCGCGTGCCATGAACCAGGCGCTGGCCGAGCAGCTTGCCGCGGCCGAGCTCGACAACGCCGTCAAGTGCATCGTGCTGACCGGCGCGGGCAAGGGCTTTTGTGCCGGCGGCGACGTCAAGGGCATGGCGGCGCGCGGCGATGGCACGGTCGGGGACAACACCATAGACGCCGCCATCCACCGCCAGCGTGTGGGCCAGCGGGCCACCGCGGGCAAGCTGTTCAAGATGCCCAAGCCGACATTGGCCGCGCTGCCGGGTCCGGCCGCGGGGGCCGGGTTGTCGCTGGCCATGGCCTGCGACATGCGCATCATGGCCAGCAGCGCGATCATGACCACCGCCTTTGCGCGCGTCGGCTTCTCGGGCGATTACGGGGGCACCTACTTCCTGACCCAGCTGGTCGGCGCCGCCAAGGCCCGCGAGATGTATTTCCTGTCCGACCGCATCAGCGCCGACGAGGCGCTGCGCCTGGGGCTGGCCAACTGGGTCTGTGCGCCCGAAGAGCTGGCCGCCAAGACGCGCGAAATCGCGCTGCGACTGGCCAAGGGCCCGACGGTCGCCTACCGGTACATGAAGGAGAACCTGAACCGGGCGATGGCCGGCGACGTGGACGACTGCCTGGATCTGGAAGCGACGCACCATGTGCATTGCGGCCAGACCGAAGATCACCGCGAGGCGACCAAGGCCTTCGTCGAGAAGCGCGAACCGGTCTTCAAGGGCCGATAAGCCGAGGACGGGCCCGCCGGCAGGACGAGGGACGGGCCCCGCCGACACGCCGCCAGGGACACGCCCCCGGGGGCACGCCAATTGAAAGCGGCCCGACGGCGCCGGGGCGTGCACCCCGTTGCCATCGAGCCGCTGACGGATGCCGGTCAGGCCTGAGGTGGCTGACCGGCATCCCGCGCCTGCGCGGGCCGACTCCCGCGCGAAGCGCGATCAATACACTTCGAACAACCCGGCTGCGCCCATGCCGCCGCCGATGCACATCGACACCACGACGTTCTTGGCGCCGCGGCGCTTGCCTTCCATCAGCACATGGCCCGACAGGCGCGCGCCGGTCATGCCGAAGGGGTGGCCGATGGCGATCGAGCCGCCGTTCACGTTGTACTTGGCGGGATCGATGCCCAGCTTGTCACGGCTGTACAGACACTGGCTGGCGAAAGCCTCGTTCAGTTCCCACAGATCGATGTCATCGATCTTCAGGCCATGGCGCTTGAGCAGCTTGGGGATCGCGAAGACCGGGCCGATGCCCATCTCGTCGGGCTGGCAGCCAGCGACCGCCCAGCCCTTGAACGCGCCCAGGGGCTGCAGGCCGCGACGCTCGGCTTCCTTGGCTTCCATCAGCACCAGGGCGGCTGCGCCATCGGACAACTGGCTGGCGTTGCCAGCGGTGATGTACTTGCCCGGGCCCTTGACCGGCTCGAGCTTGGCCAGGCCTTCCAGCGTGGTGTCGGGACGGTTGCACTCGTCGCGGTCGACGACGTAGTCGACCATCGATTCGGCCTTGGTGGCCTTGTCGACAACCTTCATCCGGGTCTTGACGGGGATGATCTCGTCCTTGAACTTGCCGGCGGCCTGGGCGGCGGCCATCAGCTTCTGCGAGCGCAGCGAGAACTCGTCCTGGTATTCGCGGCTGATGTTGTAGCGCTCGGCGACGATGTCGGCGGTGTCGATCATCGGCATCCAGAAAGCGGGGTACAACTCGGTCAGACGCTCATCTTTGCCGCCGCCGCCGCCGCCCTGGTAGGTGATCGAGTCGACACCGCAGCCGACCATGACGTCATGGCCGTCTTCGACGATGTGGTGGGCTGCCGCCGCGATGGCGTTCAGGCCCGACGAGCAGGCCCGGTGCATCGTCATGCCCGAGGTGGTGACCGGCAAGCCGGCCAGCAGCGCAGCGGCGCGGGCGACATTGCCAGAAGCTGCCACGCAACCGGCGATCACGTCTTCGACTTCGGCGGGATCGACCCCGGAGCGCTTGACAGCGTGTTCGATCGCATGGCCCAGGATGGTCATGTTCGAGGTGTTGTTGAAGCCGCCGCGGCCGGCCTTGGCCAGCCCGGTCCGAGCGTAAGAAACGATTACCGCTTGCCGCATGTGAGGTCTCCTGTACTTTCGTTCAGTGTTCGAGAAACTGATTTGCCGCCGGCATCCTTGCACCTTCGCCGAAGAACGGAAAGTTGCGGCGATCCGGAATTGCATCGGTCGTGCCCGATCTGCGGATTATGAACTCTGTGCCGGCCCGGGGCACCCCCCGGGGCGGCGATCGCATGGTCACAATGCGGGTCGCGAGCAGAATTCCGGTCCGGGCGTGGCCGATCCGCGCGGGCGTTCCGCCTGCCGGTCGCGTGCCCTGCCGGCAGACCGACAACCGAGAGCATGACATGAGCACTCCAGAGAATATTCCCGGATACGACACGGTGGCGGTGCAGCAATGGATCAGTGCCCATGTGCGCGATCTGGAGCCGCCGCTCACCTGGATCCGCCTCGAAGGCGGCCATTCCAATCTCACGTATCTGCTCGAGGATGCGAAGGGACGGCGGGCCGTGATCCGCCGCCCGCCGATGGGCGAACTGCTGCCCAAGGCGCACGACATGGCCCGCGAATGGTCGGTGATCAGCGCGCTCGGGCCGACCCCGGTGCCGGTGCCCGCGGCGCTGGGGTTCTGCGAGGACACCTCGGTGACGGGCGCGCATTTCTATGTGATGGGCTGGATCGACGGCCACCCGCTGTACACGGCGGCCGACACCGACCGCTGGGTGCCGCAGGCCCATCGCGTGCGCTACACCGATTCGTTCATCGATGCACTGGCCGATCTGCACTCGCTTGATCCGTTCGCGCTCGGTCTGGGCGATCTGGGCAAGACCGACAGCTATGTCGGGCGTCAGCTCAAGACCTGGTACCGGTCATGGATGGCCTCGATCGAACCGGCACGCTACGACGATCCGCGGGCCCATTCGCTGCAGCAGTACTTCCTGACCCATCTGCCCGACCAGGGGCCGGCGCGCATCGTCCATGGCGACTACGGTCCGCACAACTGCCTGGTCGGCCCCGACTTCGGCATCGCGGCGGTGGTCGACTGGGAAATTTCGACCCTGGGCGATCCGTTGGCCGACCTGGCTTACGCGCTGAACTTCTGGCCCGACCCGATCGACTCGGTGATCACCAAGGAGGATTCCGCCACCAGCGTGCCGGGCTTTCCGGGTCGCGCCTACATGGCCGACCGGTATGCCCGACGCACCGGGCGCGACCTGTCGCGCCTCGACTACTACGTCGGCTTCAACCGCTGGAAAACGGCGGCCATCGTCCATGGCGTCTACGCGCGCTACATGGAAGGCAAGAAGAGCACGGCAGGCGTCGACATGGATTCGCTGCGGCTGCGCATCGAGAATTCATTGATCCTGGCCCAGGAGGCGGTCGATCGGCTGGAGCGGCAGGGCGGCTGAACGCTTCACCGGACCCGCCGGCGCAGCAGAAACACTGCCGGCACGATGAACAGCGACAGCAGCGGCGCGGTCACCATGCCGCCCAGCATCGGGGCGGCGATCCGGCTCATCACTTCCGAGCCGGTGCCGCTGCCCCAGACGATCGGCACCAGCCCGGCCAGAATCACCGCGACGGTCATCGCCTTCGGGCGCACGCGCAGCACCGCACCCTCTCGGATCGCGTCTTGCACGAGCTCGGACGTTGCGCGGGAGCCGCGCGCCAGACGATCGTCCAGCGCGTGCTTCAGGTACAGCAGCATCACCACGCCGAATTCCGCAGCCACGCCCGCCAGCGCGATGAATCCGACGCCCGTGGCCACCGACAGGTGATAGCCCATCAGATGCAGGAACCAGATTCCGCCGATCAATGAGAACGGCAGCGTGGCCATGATCAGCAGCGCCTCGTCGAAGCGCCTGAAGGTCAGGTAGAGCAGCACGAAGATGATCAGCAGCGTGGCCGGGACCACCACCGCCAGCCGGGCGTTGGCGCGTTCCAGATACTCGAACTGGCCGGAGTAGGCCACGCTCATGCCGGGCTCCAGCGCCACCCGCGTGGCCACCTCGCGGCGCAGTTCCTGGGCCACCGACGACAGGTCGCGCCCGCGCACATCCACGTAGACCCAGCCCGAGGGGCGCCCATTCTCGCTCTTGAGCATCGGCGGTCCGTCGCTGATCACCACCCGGGCCAGCGCGCCCAGCGTGATCTGCTGGCCGGTCGGCGTCAGGATCGGCAGTTCGGCCAGGCGCGCCGGCGTGTCGCGCCACTCGCGCGGATAACGCAGGCTGACCGGAAAGCGGGCCAGACCCTCGACGGTCTCCGTCACATTCTCGCCGCCTACCGCGCCGGCGATCACCGCCTGGACATCGGCGATGTTCAGGCCGTAGCGCCCGGCGGCCGCGCGGTCGATGCGCACATCGACATAGCGCCCGCCGGTCAGCCGTTCGGCCAGCGCCGACGAGACGCCCGGCACCGTGCGGGCCACCGCCTCGATGCGCGCCGCGATGCGGTCGATCGCCGCCAGATCGGCGCCACTGACCTTCACCCCGATCGGACTCTTGATGCCGGTGGCCAGCATGTCGATGCGGTTGCGGATCGGCGGCACCCA
>DAONCJ010000256.1:0-5765 GCA_035401985.1 Burkholderiaceae bacterium
CCGATGCCGCTCGCGCTGGCCATCGACGGGCCGGGCCGCAGCGACAGTCGGCCCGAGGTGACAGCGCGCAGCCCGTCGGCGCCGCTGAACCAGGTCTCACTGGTCGCGACCCGGCCACGCGGCACTTCCTGCACATCGAGGATCCGGCCGGTCACCGTCAGCGGCTCTCCGAGGATCAGCGGGCGATGCTGCGCCAGCCGCTGGGCCAGGTTGACCGTGCCATTGGCATGGACCCGATTGCGCACCCCCTCCTGGATCGCCAGCGTGATGAACGCCGCCGGGTCGATGTGATCGCCGAACACCGCCGGATCGATCCCGCACAGCCGCAGCAGCCGCTGCTGGTCCTGCGCGGCCACCGTCATCGCGCGCGGCTGATAGCTGAGCCCCGCGTAAGGCTCGATCCAGTCCTGCGTTGCCGGCCCGCTCACGTCAGGGCTTCTTCAGCAGGTTGAGCCGGCCCAGCAGGGCTTCCTCGAGCTTGATCTGCTCGGCCACCGAAGCCCGATAGTCGGCGGTGTTCTTGTAGTTGGGCAGCATGTCGAAGCGCAGCAGCGTGTCGACCACCGGCTTTTCTTCGAGCGCCTTCTTGAAGGCGTCGTGGATCTTGGCCACGATCTTCGGGTCCATGCCCTTCGGTCCGGCCAGGCCCCAGGGCGAGTCGATCACCAGCGGATAACCGAGATCCTTCAGGGTGGGGATGTCGGGCAGGAATGACACCCGCTTCTCGGTCCAGACGTTCAGGAATCGCGCCTTGCCGTTGTCCACCATCGGCTTGATGCTGGTGCCGCTGGAGCCGATCATCACGTGGCCGCCGGCGATCGCCGCGTTGACCTCGGCGGCGCCCTTGAACGGCACGTGGGTGAGCTTGATGCCCGACTTCTCGGCAATCATCTCGGTGCCCAGATGCAGCGAGCTGCCCGCGCCGGGCGTGGCGTAGGTCACCTTCTCGGGGTTCTTGCGGGCGTACTCGACCACGTCCTCCCACTTCTTGAAGGGCGAATCGGCGGCTGTGAACATCGCGAACACATAGCCGGTCAGGTGGATGATGTAAGTGAAGTCGTCGGCCTTCCAGCTGGTCTTCTGCATCATCGGCAGCCGGTACACGGTGATCGGCATCTGCGCCAGCGTGTAGCCGTCGGGCTTGGCGGTGGCGGCCATCGTGCCGGGACCGATCGTGCCGGCGCCCCCGGCCTTGTTCTCGATCATGATCGGCTGGCCCAGGTGCCTGGACGCCGCCTCGGCAATGGCGCGCATCGTGACGTCAGTCGGGCCACCGGGCGGCCAGGGCACGATCAGCGTGATCGGCTTGGTCGGATACTCCTGGGCGATGGCGGTGCCACCGAGCAGTGCCATGCCGATCACGGCCAGCATGGACTTCAATGCGGTTCGAGTTTTCATACATTCACCTCCAATGACCAGAAACCATACTGCCGCCGCAGCGCCGACGGCCGCATCCGCCCTCTCGAACGAAACGATCGAAGACCCGGATCAGTCGAATCCCCGGTAATGCGCGACATTGGCCAGCGACTCTCGCTCGCTGACCAGCGTGTTCTCGATCGCATCGGGGTCCGCATAGCCCAGGCTCATTCCCGACACCAGGCTCTGGTCGGCCGGAATGCCGAGGTGCCGGAACACAGGCTCGGGGTACTGGATCCATGCGGCCTGCGGGCAGGTGTCCAGCCCGAAGCCCTTGGCCGCCAGCATGATGGTCTGCAGATACATGCCCGCGTCGGCCCAGCTGCCGCGCAGCAGGTAGCTGTCCACCGTGACGAACAGGCCGACCGGCGCATCGAAGAACTTGAAGTTGCGCGCGCTTTGCCGGGCACCGCCTTCACGATCGCCCTTGGCCACGCCGACGAGGCTGTACAGCGACCATCCCACGCCGCGGCGGCGGTCGCGGTGAACGTCCTTCCAGTCGGCCGGGTAGTAGTCGCCCTCTTCGTATGAAATTCCCTTGCCGGCCCGCGCCAGAGCGAGCACGTCGTCGCTGATCGCCTGGCGGACCGCGCCGGTGCAGACGTAGACATGCCAGGGCTGGGTGTTGGTTCCGCTGGGCGAGCGCTGGGAAATCTGCAGGATCTGCTCGATCAACGCCCTTGGCACCGGGTCAGGGCGGAAGGCGCGGATCGAGCGGCGGTTCTGAATGGCGTCCAGCACGTTCATGGGTCTCTTTCGACAGGCGGGAATGGCCACGATTGTCGCCGTCCGCGACGCCCGCGCCACGGCCTGCCACCTCGCGATCAAGTCGGAACGCCGATTTCCGGAAAGCCGGCGCTCAAGCCATACAATCGAATCTCCTCATTCAAGGAGCCGCGATGGAACCCATCCGTTACGTGGACTTGTTGATCGAGCGCTATTCGGCCGCGGGATTTCCGCCGTACGAATGGTCGGTCAACGAGGACGCGCCCCTCACACCGCTCGACAAGCCGCTGTCCCAGTGCACGGTGACGATGCTGACCTCCGGTGGCGTCTCGAAGATCGGGATGCCCGGCTTCGACCCGAAGGCCCGCAATGACTTCCGGCTGGACGCCATCGAGATGACGGCCGACTCGCGCCACTTCGTCATCAACGACAGCTACTACAACCACGAAGATGCCGACCGCGACATCAACTGCATCTTTGCGATCGACCGGCTGCGCGAGATGGCCGCACGCGGCGAAATCGGTGCGGTGGCGCCGCGCCTGTGGAGTGGCTTCATGGGCCGCATCTACAAGCGCCGCGAAGTCATCGAACAGGCGGCGCCCGCGTTCGCCCAAAAACTGAAGGAAGACGGCGTCGACATTCTCGTGGCCGTGCCTGCCTGACCGCTGGATCATCAAACCGTGGGTTTGGTATCCCGAGTGGTCGAGGAGGCGGGCATTCCGACCGTGTGCATCTCCACCGGTCGCGATCTGACTGCGAAGGTGAAGCCGCCGCGCAGCCTGTTCCTGAATTTTCCGATGGGCAACACCTTCGGCAAGGCGGGCGACGTCAACACCCAGACCGAGGTGCTGCGCATGGCGCTCGATCTGGTGGTGACGGCCCGGCAGGCCGGCATCCTGGTCGATGCGCCGCTGCAGTGGCCGACGCCGTTCACGCTCGACCTGCCGCCGGCCAACCGAGAAGAGCAGTTGAAGAAGTGATGAACGGGCGCTGAAGCCGTGATGTCGTCTGAGGGGACGTCCGCCCTCAGGCGGCTTTCGTGCCCTCGATGCGGCTCAGCGATCCCGGAATGAACTCGTGCACCGCGACGCCGGTGAATCCCGCGGCACGAAAATAGCCGATCACATCGGACTCGCTGTGGCCCAGGCCCAGCGAGTCCGACACCGCCTCGCGCAAGCCCCAGTACGCCGGCCCCATCGGGCCGGTGCGCTCGTCGTTGGTCGTTTCGCCGATCAGGTGCATCTGTCCGCCGGGCAGCAGCGCGTCATGCGCCTTGCGGATCACCCTGGCGATCATCTCGCGGCTGTACAGCGGCAGATTGGACGCCATGATGGCGACGTCGCAATCGGTCGGGAAGGCGTCCTGCGTGAAATCGCAGGCCTGAGCCTGCACGCGATCCGACACGCCATTACTTGCGATGAAGTCGCGCGCCACTTCGCAAACGGCCGGCACCTCGAGCACCACCGCACGAATGCCGGGGTGTGCCTTCGCCGCTGCGATGCAATAGGCCCCTGAGCCGCCGCCGATGTCCATGATGCGTCGACGCGCGCTGAGGTCCACCTGCCGCACGAAGCGGCGACCGGCGCCCAGGCCGATCGAATAAGTGGCGTTGTGATAGCGCCTCGCGTCGACGGTGGTGTATTCGCGGTTGGAGCCGAGCACCGACAGCTGCTGGTTGCGGATGTGTTCGCCCAGCCTGCCCCATTCGTTCCACATCGGTTTGGTGAAGGTGATCCACGGGCCCATGAAGCCCGGCTTGCCTTCGACCAGGAACCGCTCGACATCGGGCGCATTGCGGTGCCGCCCCTGTGCCTTCTCGAGCAGGCCGATCGCGCACAGCATGACCATCAGCCGTTCGGCGTTGGTCAGGTGGATGTTCAGCGCCTGCGCGACTTCCTCATAGGTGCCCGCGCCCTGGCTGACCGCCGTGAAAAGACCGACCTCGACCGCGGCCATCAGCGCTGCCGACTGGCCGTACGCGGTGGCGATGTCCTGCAGCCGCACCGTCGTGACCGGCGGACCGGCCGGGGTCTGTTCCTGCTTGTCCGATGTTTCCCGATTGTCTGCGGCTTTCTGCCGGTTCGTCTGGTCCCGCTCGTCCATGTCGTTCTCCCGTCAGCGCTGCGCCAGCGCGGGCAGCGCCTGCGCCATTCGGCTGGCCTGTGCCAGCATGCTTTCGATCAATTCACGCACCGTCGGCACATCGTGGATCATGCCGCCGATCTGACCCGCGGCCGATGTTCGGCTGCCGCCTTCTCCGCCGGCTTCCCCGCCCGGGTCGCCACGCGCTGCAACCGCTGCTTCACCACCGTCGCCGCCCGATCGGTCGCCCGTCGTGCGCGCAGCCCGCACCCGGCGCTTGAGCTGCGCCATCACCTCATCGGACGCGTGCGCCGCCAGACCTTCTTCATAGGCCACGATCTCGGGGGTCCGGATGCACCGCACCGTCGCCCCGGTCAGCACCCGGGTCACGATCGTGTCGGTCTCGTGCATGGCAAGCAGGCGTGCGCGCCCGGCCGCGTCGAGATCGGACTCGACCGTCGCCATGAAGCGGGTGCCCATCTGCACGCCCACCGCCCCCAGCGCAAACGCCGCCAGAAAGCCGCGCGCGTCGCCAATGCCGCCGGCCGCCAGCACCGGAATCCTGACCGCATCGACGACCTGCGGCACCAGCGGCAGCGTGGCGACCGTGCCGACATGTCCGCCCGCTTCGGTGCCCGAGGCCACCAGCGCATCGACGCCCTCGGCCTCCATGCGCCGCGCATGCTCGACGGTCGGAATGACGGACACGACCTTGATGCCCGCGGCCTTCAGCCGACGCACCACGTCCGGCCCCGGGTCGGCGCGTCCCGTCGTGACGATCGGCACGCCGAGTTCGATGCAGGTGGCCGCGCACTGTTCGGTGATGCCGCGGCCCATCGGCATGATGTTCACGCCGAACGGCCGGTCGGTCAGCGCGCGCACCGCCGCGATGCTCGCGCGCAGCTTGTGGTCGGGGGCGCCGTAGGTCGGCAGCACACCCAGCCCGCCGGCGTTGCTCACGGCCGCGACGAGTTCGACACCTCCTCCGCCCTGCATCGCCCCCTGAAGGATGGGATAGCGGATGCGCAGCACGTCGCAGATCACGGTATGGAACATGTCGGCTCCTACACTTTGCGATAGAGCTTGGGGCGCTGGCGCACCACGTCGATCAGCGACCAGTCGCCCTCGTCCACCGCGTGGCCCTGCGGCCAGTGCGGCCGCGCCGGCAGACCGATCAGCGGCAGCACGGTCGGATGCATCAGATACCGGCCAGCCGTCTGCACAGTGAACACCTGAACGAAGGCGCTGCCCTCGGCACGCATCGCCTCGATCAGCGGCATGGCCTGGGCATCGGACAGCTGCACCACCGACAGGCCGTGCTGCGCCTGCGCGCGCTCGGCGATCTGCGTCAGGCCGCTCTCGAGAACGGCGCGGTCCGCCTGTGAGAGCAAGCCAGGATCGGCATACAGATCCAGGCTCGAGGCGGCCGGCATGCGGCCATCGGGCGATGCCGGAATCATCAGGTCGCACAGACGATCGAGCATCGCCTTGTGCGCGTCACTGAAGCGCGCGGCCGGCGTCAGCATCGGGACATGGGTGTC
>DAONCJ010000257.1:0-5762 GCA_035401985.1 Burkholderiaceae bacterium
CCAGGCCACCGTCTTCGCGGGCGCGCCCTCTGCCAGCGGCTGGCTCGCCGGATTCATCGTCGCCATCGCCATGCTGGGCAGCGGTCTGCTGCCCCTCCTGAGGCGGCTCGGGCTGCGGCCCCCTGTCCATCACGCCGTCGGAGCCCATCTCTGCGTTGATTCGCTGGGCGAGGCGTTCCTGCGTGCGGCCGGTGGCATGGCAGTGCCGTTGACGATCCGCCATGTCCATCGCGGTCTTGGCATTCTGTGGGTGGATGCCATGGGCGACGGACATCGCTACCGGTTGCTGTCAGGCGCGGATCTTGCGGGCGACGCACAATGGCAGCGATCGGCTGCCTGGATTCAATGGCTGCGTCGCGGCGTCCGGTAAGTCGCCGGCGCTTTGCCAGACTTGAATTCTGCAGTCCCGTCCCCACGTCTCGGTTCCACACTGTCCCCTCTCATGGTATTCGCATGAACACCAAGAAATTCTTTGTCGTGATGTCCTTTGTCTGCGGATTCAGCGGTCTGCTGGCATCGCCTCAGGCTGGTGCGCAGGCTCGCGATCTGCCTGATTTCGCCGATCTCGTCGAAAAGGCGGGGCCTGCCGTGGTCAACATCCGCACCACCGAACGATCGCGGCCAGGGGCGGCCGGCGCCGGACCGGGCCTCCAGATGCCCGAAGGGATGGACGAGAGCGATCCGTTCTACGAGTTCTTCCGACGCTTCTTCCCGCCACGCCAGTCGCCTGGGCCGGGTCAGCAGCCCGGGCCCAATCCGCGCGGTGGTCGTGGCGGTGGGGGCGATGAAGTGCCTCGCGGGGTGGGCTCGGGCTTCGTGATTTCGGGCGAGGGCTACATTCTCACCAATCACCATGTGGTCGAGGGCGCCGACGAAATCTACGTCACCCTGACCGACAAGCGCGAATTCAAGGGCAGGGTGGTCGGATCCGATCGGCGCACCGATGTGGCCCTGGTCAAGATCGAGGCGGCCAGCCTGCCGCGACTGGCCATTGGTGACTCGAACCGTGTGCGTGTCGGCGAATGGGTCGTCGCCATCGGCTCACCCTTTGGCCTGGAAAACACGGTCACTGCCGGGATTGTCTCGGCCAAGGGACGTGAAACCGGCGACTACCTGCCGTTCATTCAGACCGACGTCGCGGTGAACCCGGGCAATTCGGGCGGACCGCTGCTCAATATGCGCGGCGAGGTGGTCGGCATCAACTCCCAGATCTACAGCCGGACCGGCGGGTTCATGGGAATTTCCTTCGCGATACCGATCGACGAAGCCATGCGCGTCGCCGATCAGCTGAAGTCGACAGGGCGCGTCGTGCGGGGCCGGATCGGGGTTGGCATCGCCGAAGTGACCAAGGAGATGGCCGAGCCGCTGGGACTTCCGCGGGCTGCCGGTGCGCTGGTGCGCAACGTCGAGGCGGGCGGTCCTGCGGCCAAGGCCGGGGTCGAAGAGGGAGACATCATCCAGCGCTTCGATGGCAAGGTGATCGAGCGCTCGAGCGACCTTCCTCGGCTGGTAGGCGCCACCCGGCCCGGTGCCCGCGTGACGCTGCAAGTCTGGCGAAAAGGCGCGGCGCGCGATCTTCAGGTGACTGTTGCCGAGACCGAACCCGATCGTGCCCAGCGAGCCCAGCGCCCCGGGACGCCTGGCTCGGGGCCGCAGGCGGCACCGGCGCCCGCCAATGCCCTGGGCATCGGCGTGGTCGACATCCCCGAGGACCGGAAGTCACAGCTGAAGGTCAAGCACGGAGTGCTGGTCGAGTCGGTCGAGGGTATCGGTGCTCGGGCCGGTCTGCGCCAGGGCGATCTGATCCTTTCGCTGAACAACCAGGACGTCAACAGCGCGCGCCAGTTCAACGAACTGGTGGCCAGGCTGGACAAGGCGAAAACCCACGTCGTGCTGGTCCGCCGCGGCGAAAGCGCCACGTTTGTCCCTCTGCGTCCGGCGCCAGTGCCCGCGCCGGCCCGCTGAGGGCACCGGCCGACTGCCCGCTGACGACACGACCGGGGGCGGGCGCTCTGCGGCGCCCCTGGCCAGCGCGTGAGCCTGCGCAAGGTCAGGGCGTGCGCCTGCGTCCTAGCTGGCCGCCGTCACTCAGAGTCGCTGCGGCTCGCGATTCTCCCCCGCCGGCGCCTGTCGTAACCCCGGCGCCGCAGCCTTCGCCCAAAGGAGCGGGTCAGCCGCTCCTGCGCCGCTGTTAGAATGCAAGGTCGGCGCGCCCTCCGGCGCGCCTTTGATTTTTTGGCTCCATGCGGCATATCCGTAATTTCTCGATCATCGCCCACATCGATCACGGCAAGTCGACACTCGCCGATCGACTCATCCAGCGCTGCGGCGGCCTCTCCGACCGCGAAATGGAGGCACAGGTCCTCGATTCCATGGATCTGGAGCGCGAGCGGGGAATCACCATCAAGGCTCAGACCGCGTCGCTGCGGTACAAGGCTTCGGACGGCCAGATCTACCACTTCAACCTGATCGACACGCCCGGGCACGTCGACTTCTCGTACGAGGTCAGCCGTTCGCTGTCGGCCTGCGAGGGCGCGTTGCTGGTCGTCGACGCCACGCAGGGCGTCGAGGCTCAGACGGTGGCCAACTGCTACACCGCGATCGAACTCGGTGTCGAGGTAGTGCCCATCCTGAACAAGATGGATCTGCCCTCGGCCGACCCCGACGCGGCCGCTGCCGAGATCGAGGATGTCATCGGACTCGATGCCACCGATGCGGTCAGGGCCAGCGCCAAAACCGGCATGGGCATCGACGAGATCCTCGAATCCGTCGTGGCGCGGATCCCTCCGCCCAAGGGCGACCCCACGGCGCCCCTGCAGGCGCTGATCATCGATTCCTGGTTCGACAACTACGTCGGTGTGGTGATGCTGGTGCGCGTGTTCAACGGAACGCTGCGCCCGCGCGACAAGATCAAGCTGATGGCCACCGGCTCGGCCCATCTGTGCGAGCAGGTCGGCGTGTTCACGCCCAAGTCGTCGCCGCGCGAATCCTTGTCCGCCGGCGAAGTCGGTTTCATCATTGCCGGTATCAAGGAGCTCAAGGCCGCCAAGGTGGGCGACACCGTCACTCTCGTGAATCCGGCCGCCAAGGAGCCCCTGCCCGGGTTCAAGGAGATCAAGCCGTCGGTGTTCGCCGGGCTGTATCCGGTCGAGTCGAACCAGTACGAGGCGATGCGCGACGCCCTCGAAAAGCTGCAGCTCAATGACGCGTCGCTGCAGTACGAGCCCGAGGTGTCTCAGGCGCTCGGCTTCGGATTCCGCTGCGGCTTCCTGGGTCTGCTCCACATGGACATCGTCCAGGAGCGGCTCGAGCGCGAGTTCGACATGGACCTCATCACCACGGCCCCCACCGTGGTCTACGAGATCCTGATGCGCGACGGCTCGCTGCTGCGCGTCGAGAATCCGTCCAAGCTGCCCAATCCGGACAAGATCGAGGAAATCCGCGAGCCCATCGTCGACGTCACGATCTTCGTGCCGCAGGAGTACGTGGGCAATGTGATCACCCTGTGCACGCAAAAGCGCGGCATCCAGAAGAACCTCGCCTACCACGGGCGGCAGGTGCATCTGAGCTACGAGCTCCCGATGAACGAGATCGTGCTCGACTTCTTCGACAAGCTGAAGTCCACCTCGCGCGGCTATGCGTCGATGGACTATGAGTTCAAGGAATACCGGGCCTCCGATGTCGTCAAGCTCGACATCATGGTCAACGGCGAGCGGGTCGATGCGCTGAGCCTGATCGTGCACCGCTCGATCTCGCAAAGCCGGGGGCGCGATGTCGCGGCCCGCATGCGCGAGCTCATTCCGCGCCAGATGTACGACGTCGCGATCCAGGCGGCCATCGGCGCCAACATCATCGCCCGCGAGAACGTCAAGGCGCTGCGCAAGAACGTGCTGGCCAAGTGCTACGGCGGCGACATCACGCGCAAGAAGAAGCTGCTGGAGAAGCAGAAGGCCGGCAAGAAGCGAATGAAGCAGGTCGGCACGGTCGAGATCCCGCAGGAGGCGTTCCTTGCGGTGCTCCAGGTCGACGATCGCTGATCGCCGAGCGTTGTAGCCAGGCCAGACCCCTCAATCCCAGATGGAGTCCGTGTGGACGACTCGAGCACCTCTCTGAATTTCGCGCTGATCCTGTTTGTTCTTCTGTTGATCTGCTTCTCGGCCTGGCTGGCCGAGCGTTTCTATTTCCTGCCGGCGCGTCGCCGTCTGGCGGCCGAGCGGGCCAGTGCATTCGATGCGCAGCAGGGCGCGCTCCCACCGCATGCCCGCGTCGGCGATTCCGGGGCCGCCCGAGAAGCCGTCGTTCGCGATGCGCTGCGCCAGCCGATCTGGCTCGAGTACACCGCCGGGCTCTTTCCCGTGATTGCGGTGGTGTTCTTTCTGCGCTCGTTTCTGGTCGAACCGTTCAAGATTCCTTCGGGTTCGATGATTCCGACGCTGCTGATCGGCGATCTCATCCTGGTGAACAAATTCAGCTACGGCGTGCGCCTGCCGGTGGTTCACACGAAGGTGATCAACGTTGGCAGTCCGCAGCGTGGCGACGTGATGGTGTTCCGCTATCCCCAGAACCCCAGCCAGGATTACATCAAGCGGGTGGTCGGCCTGCCGGGCGACAAGGTGACCTACGAAAACAAGCGCCTGCGCATCAACGATGCCGAGGTTCCGCTTGCGCCGGCCGGTGAATTCTACGATTCCGACCGTCTCACGTACTCCCGGCAGTATTCAGAGAAGCTCGGAGAAATCGAGCATAAGATATTGACAGAATTGGATAAACCGTCTTTTATCAGTGCCGTGAACGCTTTCCCATTTCGCGATCAGTGCAATTACGCCGGGGGCGGGGTCGTGTGCACGGTGCCGCCGGGTCACTACTTCGTGATGGGCGATAACCGCGAAAACAGCCTGGACAGTCGCTTCTGGGGTTTTGTTCCCGAGGCCAACCTGGTGGGCAAGGCGTTCTTCATCTGGATGAATTTCAGCGACTTCAAGCGAATCGGAAGGTTTCACTGATGAGACCCAACCTGCATCGAGCTGAACCGGTCGTGCGCGCGCGTCAGCGCGGCCTGAGCCTGTTCGGTCTGCTGTTCTTCGGCGTCATCGCGCTCGGCATCGTCGTGCTGGTGATGCGGGTGATGCCCAGCGCGCTCGAGTACCTGGCCGCCAAGCGTGCGCTGGACAAAATCATCGCGTCGGGCGAAACCGCCCCGCTCGAAATCCAGAAGTCCTTCGACAAGATTTCGGCCATCGAGGACATCGCAACGATCACCGGCAAGGACCTGAAGGTCGTCAAGAGCGGCAATTCAGTCACCGTCAGCTTCGCCTACGAGAAGAAAGTGCCGCTGGTTGCAAATGCCAGCCTGCTCCTCGAGTACGAAGCGAGCGCCACGTCGAAATAAGCGGCCGCCATGGATTCGGAAGCACTGCAGCAGCGACTTGGTTATCGCTTCGGCGATCCGGGCTTGCTGCAGCAGGCGCTGACCCATCGCAGCTTCGGCCAGCCGAACAACGAGCGCCTCGAATTTCTGGGCGACAGCATCCTGAATTGCGTGATCGCCTCGCTGCTCTATCGGGCGTTCCACGATATCGATGAAGGCGACCTGTCGCGCGTGCGCGCCAATCTGGTCCGTCAGCAGTCGCTGTTCGAAGTGGCCGGACGTCTTGAACTCGGCCCCTGCCTGCGTCTGGGCGAGGGCGAGGCCAAGAGCGGCGGTTTTCGCCGCCCCTCCATCCTGGCCGACTGCGTCGAGGCGCTGTTTGGTGCCGTCTTCC
>DAONCJ010000258.1:0-1483 GCA_035401985.1 Burkholderiaceae bacterium
GCAACAGCGAGTGTCTTGCGTGCCATACGCCGCTGGGCTTCGATCCGGAGCGAGCCCGCCTGCTGCCTCTGGTGCCTTCCGGTAAAGAGGGCGTCTGGGTGCCCGCGATTGGCCGTCGTCGTTCGCCCCGCCTGAGGCGATGTCCGAACCTCACGACCGGCGCCGGCTGCAACTGGCTGCTGGCCGAATCGGAGGGCCCTGAGGCCCTGTGCCGCTGCTGCCGCCTCACGCGCACCGTGCCCGACCAGTCGATCGCAGAGAATCGGCTGTGGTGGTGTCGTGTCTCGGCCGCGCAGCGGCGCCTGTTCTCGCTGGTGATCGCGCTGCGGCTGCCGGCCCTGCCGGGTGAAGATCCGAAGCTCGGCCTTGCGTTCGACCTGCTTCGCCAGCTGCCCGGTGAGCCGCCCGTGGTCACCGGGCATGCCGATGGGGTGATCACGATCGATGTCACGGAGGCCGATGACAGCGAACGCGAGCAGCGGCGCAACGCGCTGCACGAGCCTTATCGCACGCTGCTGGGACATCTGAGACATGAGATCGGGCATTACTACTGGCAGAGGCTGGTGGACGGCACCGACTGGCAGGAGCGCTGCCGCGAGGTGTTCGGCGACGAGCGGGCCGACTATCCGGAAGCGCTGCAGAACCATTACAGCAACGGGCCGCCCGCCGATTGGGAAGAGAATTTCGTCACCGCCTACGCCAGCAGTCACCCGTGGGAGGACTGGGCCGAGACCTGGGCTCACTACATGCACCTGCGCGATACGCTGGACACAGCGCGCGGCTTCGGCCTCGACGGCGAGCGTGTCGAGCTGCACTACGAGCGCTGGAGTGTCGACGACCTGAATGCCGGCGAGCCTGCCGATCGGCAGAGCTTCATCGATGTGGTCCACGGCTGGATGGAGCTGACCGGCGTGTTGAACGAACTGTCTCGCAGCATGGGGCTGGCGGATTTTTATCCCTTCGTTGTGTCGCGGCCGGCCTTGCGCAAGCTGCACTTCGTGCACCGGATCGTCCAGGCGCAGCAGTCGGCGCCCAAGCCGGCGACCTGAAGCGCTTCCCGCAGCGCTGCTCCGAGGCGAAGCCGCCGGGGGCGCAGGCACCCCCCTTGCCGCATTTGGCGCCCCACGAGCAACACGGAGAGCGCCACCATGGCCAACAGCACGCTGCTGGGCATCGAACACCCGATCCCGGCCATTCCCGGACATGATGAAAACGCCCTCGGGCCGAGCGACAGCTCCGACAGTGGAAGCGATGTCGCCGGCCTGGATCCGGCCGGAACGGTGGATCCCCAGATGCCGGTAGACCGGGCGCTGGCAGAAGACGTCGTCCGGCCGGCCGGTCTCGCCGATGCGCTGGAATCGGATTCCGACAGAGGCGGCACTGGCGAACGCCGCAGTGCCGCCGGGGATGCCGGCGGGCGCGAGGCCAGCGACATTTCGGTCGACCGCATCTTCAGCCCGCTTTCGCCGGATGAGCCCGACGA
>DAONCJ010000258.1:1583-5751 GCA_035401985.1 Burkholderiaceae bacterium
GCGACATTTCGGTCGACCGCATCTTCAGCCCGCTTTCGCCGGATGAGCCCGACGACCCCGAAGGGCTGGTGCTCGACGACGCCGTCGCCAGCGTCGATCAGGCGGCAGCCGAAGACGAACTCGACGACGAGGACCTCGACGACGAGGACCTCGACGACGACGACCTCGAGGACCTCGAGGATGAATCGGCCGACCCGGTGGGCGACGGCCACTCCGATGCGCAACTCGCGGAGCAGCTTCCGCCGGTCCGGCGCCGATCGGTCCGCAAGCGTTGAATCGGCGTCGGCCGCAGCCGTGCAGGCAGAGGCGTCCCTTGCCGGGTACGTGCCTTGCCTGTCAACGCCTCACTTTCCCCATATGCAAGGAGCACCACCATGGCAGAACGAAATCGCGTGATGACCGGCCTTTTTCCTGATCGTGACAGCGCCGAGCGCGCTTATCAGGGCGTGATCGACCGCGGGTACAGCAGCAACGATGTCAACCTCGTGATGTCGGACGAGACCCGCAAGCGCCACTTCAGCAGCGACACTGCCCCCGGCACCACGACGGAACTGGGCAGCAAGGCGGCCGAAGGGGCCGGCATCGGCGCCGGTATTGGCGGCACGGTCGGCGCGATTGCCGCTGCCGTCGCTGCCGTGGGAACCAGCATCGCACTGCCGGGCCTGGGCCTGGTGATCGCGGGCCCGGTTGCCGCGGCGCTGGCCGGTGCGGGCGCGGGCGGCGCTGCCGGCGGATTGATCGGTGCTCTGATCGGCTGGGGCATCCCCGAGGAGCGCGTCAAGCGCTACGAGTCCGGCATCCAGGAGGGCGGCATCCTGATGGGTGTGCACCCGCGCTCCGATGAAGACGCCGAGTACCTTGCCAAGCACTGGCAGGATTCCCGCGGCGCGGACATCTATCGCTGACGGGGCGAGGAGCCTGCCATGACCACCGCCGTCGAACTGACTCCCGAAGCCGAGCCCACCGAGGCGGTGGACCTGCTCACTCAACAGCATCGTCGCCTCGAGGCACTCCTGGCCGCGCTGGTCGAGGAGGCGCCCCTCGAGGTGCGTAGCGCCCATCTGAAACGCGCCGGCGACGAGCTGGCGGTGCATCTGTCGGCCGAAGAACAGGTGTTCTATCCCGCGGTGCGCGCAGAGCGCACCGAGGACATCCTGCTCGAGTCGCTGGAGGAGCATCTATCGCTCAAGCGCCTGCTGGCCGATCTCCTCGACCTTGACCCGGGCGACACGACCTTCACACCGAAGTGCAAGGTTCTGCGCGAGCAGGTCGAGCACCATCACGGCGAAGAGGAAGAGAACCTGTTTCCCAAGGTCCGCAAGCTTCTGCCGGACCGGCGCCGTGTGCAGCTTGCCCAGGAGATGCTCGAGCATCAGGCCAGCCTGCCGCTGAGCGGCAAGCCGCGCGAGATGGCTGCCGCCCAGACCGATGCGGCAGAGACGCTGGACCCGACACCGCCGGAGGTCCGCTAGCCGCGTCTGCTCCGCAAATCCATACCAAGCCCACGCCGCTTTGCGGCGGCGTCGGTCTGCAGGGCACGCGAGGCGTGCTCCCCTTTGCTTTCGATTTGCCAGAACCGCAGGTACCACCATGCACACCCCGTTCGTTGCATCGCATGTGATTACCGCCACCCCGCCCGCGTCAGGCAGTGCGCCATTCCCTGGAAGTCCCGGTCGGGAGATCGAACCACCCGCGCCCGCGCCGCACCCCGCGCCCGATCCGCTGAGCGACCCATTGCCCCCGGACGTATCAGACCCGCTCCCCCCGACCGATGTTCCGGCGGTCGGCGATCCGCTGCCCTCCTGAGCCGCACCGCCTTGCACCTTCAATCCTTCGCCCAGACGTCTGCCATGCCGGTTCGGCAAATCCCCCCCACGCCCTCCGCCGGCAATCCTCCGGGCAATCAGCCGGTCGGCTCCGGGCCTCCCAATGCGGCCATGGCTCAACTGGCCTGGAGCGCGCTGCCCCAGCTTCTGGCGGTCGTCGACCCCGATGGCCGGCTGGGCGCCACCAACCCGTCATGGCAGCGTCTGCTCGGTCTGACAGAGGCCGATCTGCGCGGTCGCTCGCTGGCATCGCTTGCTCATCCGGACGATCAGGCCGACGCGCGACGTTGGCTGCGTCAGGTGATCAGCGGCGGCGGACCCGCCGGCTTCACCGGGCGCTGGCGCGACGCCAGCGGTGGGCATATGCGCCTGCAGTGGACGCTGGCCCTGAGGGATGGGCTGGCCTGCGCCATTGGCGAGCCGGCGCGCGATCCGGCAGCGCCGGGTGCCGGTGTGATCGCGGCTCAGGCGCGCCAGCAGACGCTGCGCAGCGTCGCGCGTCTTACCAGCGATCTGACGCACAACTTCAACAACCTGCTGCAGGTGCTGCGCAACACGCTCGAACTCATCCAGCAGCGGCCCGGCGATCCGTGCCAGGTGGCGGGCTGGGCCGGGTCGGCCCTGCGCATCGTCGATCGCGGCGCGCTGCTCACCGGGCAGCTGATGTCGTTCGCCGCCACCGAAGGTCTGACCCCTCAGACGGTCGACGTGGCTGCCGTGCTGCGCAGTCTGCGCGGGCGGCTGGACGGCCTGCTGGGCCCCGACATCACGCTGCGGCTCGACGTTCCGGCGGACGGCACACTGGCGACGGGCGACGCCTCACAGCTCGAAAGGGCGGTGCTGAACCTGGTGCTCAATGCCGTCGACGCCATGCCGCGCGGCGGCGAGCTCGCCATCACCGTCGGGCGCACGCACGTCGAGGAAGATCTCGAACTGGCGACCGGCGACTACGTGGCCCTCGATGTGCGCGACAGCGGGGCTGGAATGTCGCGTACCGTCCGCGATCGCGCCTTCGAACCTTTCTTCACCACGAAAGCCATCGGGCGCGGCAGAGGCCTGGGGCTGTCCCAGGTGTACGGTTTCGCGCAGGCGATCGGCGGGACGCTCCGGCTGGAGGCGCCGCAGGCCAGTGGCAATACGGTGCGCCTGTTCATGCCTGCGGTTGCCGCACCGACCCCGGGCACAGCCATTTCGGCGCGCGCTGCGGCAGGTGCCGACTCGGCAGCCCGGCAGCCCCGGGTGCTGCTCGTGGCCGACGATTCGGCACGCCGTGACCTGCTGGTGTCGGCCTTGCATCTGATGGGCTACACCGATGTTGAGGCGGCTGATGGCTGCGGTGCGGCGCAGCGGATAGAGGAGCGGCGCCCGGACGTCGTCGTGCTGGGCCTGCCGGCGCGCCCGGTCAGCGCCGACGAACTGGCGCGGCGTGCGCGGCGGTCGCGGCCCGACGTCTCGGTGGTGCGTCTGGATGGCTTGGCGCGGGTGCCGTGGGAGCCCCTGGACCTGGACGCCCTGACGCAAGCTATCCGTCGCACTGTCAAGCCACCGTCAGCGTGAGGTCGGCGGTGGAAAGCTCTCCCCTGGCCGGCTTCTGGCTGGGCGGATTCGAAGGCGCGGACCATGTCAACGGCGCAGGCGTGGCGCTGGACATGGTGGCAGCCAGCGGTCATCTGGCAAGACTGGACGAGGACCACCGGCGTGCCCGGCAGGCCGGGTTGAGCGCGGTGCGCGAGAGCATCGGCTGGCGCCTGTCCGAGGATGGTGCCGGGCGCATCGACCTTTCGCGCGCCTGCCGGGTCGCGGCGAGTGCGCGCCGTCACGGCCTGCAGGTGGTGTGGACCGTGATGCATTACGGAGTACCCGACGGGCTGAGCCTGCACGATGACCGGATCATCGACCGGTTTGCGCGTTTCGCTGCCGAAGTGGCACGCCAGATCGGACGGCGCAGTCCCGAACCGCCGGTGTTCAATCTGGTCAACGAGATCAGCTTTCTCGCCTGGGCGGCGTCCCACGCCGGCATGCTGTATCCCCCCAATGGTCTGGCAGTCGATGATCCGCAGGCCCGCGAGGATGCGTCGCGGATCAGCGGGTACGCCGTCAAGCGCCGCCTGGTGCAGGCCACGCTGGCGGCCATGGCGGCGGTCCGCGCCATCGATCCCAGAACCCGCTTCCTGCACATCGATCCGGTGGTCCACGCGGTTCCGCCGGTCGATGATCCGGGGCTGGCCGACCATGCGGCGCAGGTGCGTGGCTGGCAGTGGCAGGGCTGGGACCTGCTGTGCGGCCGGGCCGAGCCACAGCTCGGAGGACACGCGCAAGCGCTGGACCTGATGGGCCTGAAT
>DAONCJ010000259.1:0-5737 GCA_035401985.1 Burkholderiaceae bacterium
CCCCACCGTCGCGTCGGGTTCGCCGCGGACGACGTCAGCATCGCCCGGTGGAAAGAAGGTGGCCGGGCGAACGGAGTTCGCCTGAATCCGAACGACGCCGTAAATCTGTCCTGGTGGAAATCAACACCCTCGACGAAAAGCCCGGCGGCCGGGCCGGATCAGCGGCGTCTGCGGCGCAGAACATTGAGACCGAGAAGGCCGCAGACCGCCAGCGTCAGGGTTGCGGGTTCAGGCACCGGGCTCGCGGTGAGGAAGCCACCGCCGGTCGGGGTGTCGAACGTGTCGAGATAGAGCGAGCCGAACCTCGCGACGAGGTTCACCGACCCCGTGTTGGTCGCGCCCGTGGGCGCGGCGAAGCTTTCGTACACACTGAAGGTCGGGAAGGCCTGGAGGATGATCCTGTCACTCAGAAGGCTGATTGAATCCGCTTCAGCCTGCAGCCCGGCAAGGGTGGTGTAGTCGGCTGGCTGGGGATTATTCACCGTCAGGATGATTTCGCCTGTGAGGGTTTGCGTGTAGAGGCTGGCAGCTCCTCCCGTTCCGGTCGTCTTGAGGGTGAAGCCCAGCACCGTGGGGGTGTTGAGCGCTACCGTCTGGCCGGCCCCGTACCACTGCCCATTCGTGAAGGAGAAAGTGCCGATCGTGAATGGGGCCCCGACCTGCTGGTTTGTGAAATTGATGGGCTGAAAGCTGATGACGGTCGGGATCGACCCTTCGGCGTAGCTCAGCGAGACGGAACTCGGATCGCCGGCAATCGCGGTTGATCCCGTCAGGTACCCGCGGGTGCTGCCGGGGTCGGCATAGGCCGTGCCCGTGCTGCCGCTGGGCACGATCGGCGCACCGTTCAGCAGACCGGTGCTGATGATGGCCCCGGTGCGGCTGAACTCCGCGAATGGGCCCGAGAAATAGGTGAACTCGAAGGAGACTGTGCCGCTGCCGTAAGTCTGGCTGATGGATGGTGGCTGCAGATAGGCCGCGGCTTCGTTTGCGCCGCCGAGAAGCCCAGCCACGAGGGTCGCGGCAAGAACGCCATTTCTCATCTTCTTCATCGGTACATAGGACATCGGAACTTTCGAGAACGTAGACAGCACGGAATAGGGCCAGGAGTGATGGAAGGTGTGGCGGATCACTTCTGGCGTTACGCCGCAAGTACTGTGCCATTGCCTGCAAACTGCCCAGTTAACCCTATGAAACATTGAGTTACGCCAAGTAGCGACGGCACCGGCGCAGCTGACTGTAAAGTTTTTTGACACTTGCTACCCACGAGCTGAACTTGGCCGGATGGCGGAGATCGAGGTTCGTTCCGGCAGAGCGCCCCTGCGGGAGCGCGACTGAACCTTCTCCGCCCGCGCCGGTTTCAGGCGCGGCCCAGCCGCATGATCTCCAGCGCCGCGCGACCCAGGATCCCGTACGGGTTCGCAAAGGTTTCAGGCAGCTCGAAGTGGTTGTAGCCATCCGCAACCACCAGCTGCACCGGCTTGCCAGCGGCACGGACCACGGCGGCGAAGTCGCGCGACTGACGCTGGAATTCGGGCGTCTCCAGCGTGCCATGCGCGACAACGATGGGTGTGTGCAGCCGGTCCAGGTGCCGCTGCGCGCTCAGCGTCTGCTCCATCTCGTCGGTGAACTTGATGTAGTTGCTGCGCGCCGAGAGCCGCGGCGCCTTCAGGTCGTACAGGCCGCTGCACAGAACGCCCGCCTTGACCGTGTCCGCGGGCAGGCCGAAGTCCTTCTGCCAGTCGGTGACGAGCACGACGCCCGCGAGATGCGCGCCCGACGAATGTCCGCACACGTAGATGCGCTCCGGATCGCCGCCAAGGCTCGCGGCGTTCCGGCGCACCCATGCGACAGCGCGTCGGACCTGGTCGGCCATCGGCAGCAGGCTGCCCCCGGCTTCGAGCACATTGATGAAATCGGGCACGACGTAATGTGCGCCGGCGTTGACGAACGTCTCGGCTGCGTAGCCGAAGTCTTTCGCCAGTCCGCCACGCCAGGCGCCGCCGTGCACGAACACCACGATCGGCGCATTGCGCGACTTCGTCAGGTAGACGTCCATCGCCTCGAAGGGCGTGGGCCCGTACGCAACGCGACGCGGCGCACCCAGGCGCGCCCGCACCAGTTCGCTGTTCGACGCGTAGCGTGCGAGCACCTGCTCGATATTGGGCGCGTACACACGCTGGTCGTAGGCCGCGTCGAGTTCCGCCTGGTCCATCTCGAGCCAGACGCGCGGGCCTTTCGGGCGTGCCCCGGCAGGCGGTTGCTGCGCCTGCGCCTGCGCGGAGGCGAGCAGCGAGGCGCCGGCTGCCAGGGCGGCCGGCAGCGCCGCGACTGCGTGGCGACGGTCAGGATCAATGGGCGTGTTGTCTACTAACATGGCGGCTCTCCTGCGGACGCGCATCGTTTCATGCGCGATCAGTGCAGGCAAGCGCGAGCGGTATCCGGCGTGGCGAACCATCGATCCCAGGCGCAAAGACGCCCGCGCCGTCGGCATGCCGGATCTGCCGTGATCGATCGCCATCGCGAGCGATATGCCCCGAGCGCGATATCGGTGATCGACCATAGCGCGGTGAAACCCCTTGCTGCAGGGCCAGCTTATCGAGCGAGATGCTCGGGTCGCGGACAGATGGAGGACATAGAGCGGGGCGAGCCGCGGGTCGACAATGCTGCGGGGCTGCCCATCGTTCGCTCGTGCATCGCCAGTGGCCGAAGACTGTTACACCGACGCAACATTGCTGGCACTCACGCGCCCTTCACACGCCCATACCCCTCGAAGCGCGGCCGCAGTCGCCGCGAATCAAAACAGGACATCTACAATTCCAGCCTCTGCCGTCGTCATCCGAGCCGGGGCGCGGCCAGCCAACAGACTGGCAGGACCGATGCACCCGACCTACGCAGTGGGTAGATACATGCGCCTCGCAGACTTCATCGCTCAGGAGATGGATGCGATTCTTGCCCAGTGGGAGGAGTTCGCCGCCAGCCTTCAGCCGGCTGCCTCGAGAATGACGTCGCTGGCGCTGCGTGATCACGGGAAGGAGATCCTCGAGGCGATCGTCAAGGATCTGGGCGCCTCGCAGACCCCTGAAGCGCAGATTGAAAAGTCCCTGGGTCGCGCGCCACGCCTGATCGATGCGCCCGAAACCGCGGCACGCACGCATGGCCTGCTGCGGGCACAGGCCGGCTTCGACATCAGGCAGTTGGCCAGCGAGTACCGCGCCTTGCGTGCCAGCGTGCTGCGCCTGTGGGCGGTGGCCTGTGAGCCGAACCGGCCCGATCTGGACGAAATGATCCGCTTCAACGAGGCGATCGATCAGGCGCTGGCCGAATCGGTGGCCATCTTCAGCGAGAAGACCGACGAGGCTGGCAACCTGCTGCTCGGCATGCTCGGGCACGACATGCGCACGCCGCTGCAGGCGATCCAGATGACCGCCTCGTACCTCGGCAAGCTCAATGCCGGCGAAAAGGTGACCAAGGCTGCCGCGCTGCTGATCGAAAGCGGCGGGCGGATGAAGAGTCTGCTGGATGAACTGATCGAGTTCAACCGCGCCAAGGTCGGCCTTGGCATGCATGTCTCACCGGCCGAGGTCGACGTGGCGAAACTGTTCGCCGATGAAATGAATGAACTGCGCGCCGCACATCCCGGACGCGAGCTGCTGCTGAATGTGACCGGCCCGACCAGCGGCTTTTGGGATGGACCGCGCCTGCAGCGTCTGCTTGGAAATCTGGTGGTCAACGCCGTCAAGTACGGGGCCAAGGGCGCACCGGTGTCCGTGTCCATCACGGTCGATCAGGACACGCTTCGACTCGACGTGCGCAATACCGGAACGGCCATCGAGCCGTCTCGGCTCGAGGCGCTGTTCGCGCCGCTCAGCCGCGGCAACCATCAGGAGTTGAAGTACGACCCCGACGCGGGATTGGGACTGGGCCTGTACATCGCGCGCGAGATTGCCCGGGCCCATGGTGGCGAAATCCACGGTCGTTGCGAGGGGGAGGAAGTGACCTTTTCGGTCATGCTGCCACGGTCGGCCCCTGGCCAGCTGCAAACCTAGACGACCCATCGATTGCTCGACCAGATGCTCGTGGAAGACCCGGGCGATCGGTAACCATCGCTTTGCTGCCGAGCTCAAGGCGCAGATCGGGCTCGAACCGCACGTTTCCGCTGAACATCCTGTTCGGCATCCCTCTGTATGCCTTCGCGGCGCGACAGTTCCTGGTATGAGACGAGCGGGCCCGCGCGGCCCGCGGGCCCCTCGACCGACTGAGCTAGGATGGCTGCCGTCACTCACCTCGGAGGCACCTTGAAAAAACACTCGCTCGCCGTCGCTGCATTCGTCGCCCTCGCCAGCGTCGCTCAGGCCCAGGAGGCCGATCGCCGCTTCAAGATCCTGCAGCCCTCGGAAATGACGCAGCCGCAGAAGGACCTGGTCAAGAGCATCGCCTCGGGGCCGCGCGCCTCGGTTTCGGGTTCGGCCGCGAACTCGAGCGACGGCACCGTGGGCAGCCCGTTCAATGTGTTCCTGCGCAGCCCGGAGCTCGGCGACCACCTGCAGAAGGTCGGCTCGTACATCCGCTTCAAGAGCACGCTGGGCATGCGCCTGAACGAACTGGCGATCCTCGTCACCGCCCGGCACTGGACTTCGCAGTACGAATGGTTCGCCCATCACAGGCTGGCGCTGCAGGCTGGCCTGGATCCGAAGATCGCCGAAGACATCGCCAACGGTCGCCGGCCCACGACCATGAAGCCCGACGAGGAGGCGATCTACAATTTTTCGTCCGAGATGCACAGCGCCAAGCAGGTCAGCGACGCCACCTACAAGGCGGTGCTCGATCGCTTCGGCGAACAGGGTGTGATGGACCTGATCGCGGTCAACGGCTACTACTCGCTGGTGTCGATGGTGCTGAACGTCGATCGCACGCCGATTCCCGGTGGCGGCAAGCCGCCGCTGCCGATGCTGCCGGTCCAGGCGGGCAAGTAAAGGCCTCGAACGAAGTTCGCAGGCAAGACTCGCAAGCAAGGCTGGCTGGCCAGGCAAGCCGAGCCGAGCCGGATCAGGGCGCAGGCAACTCCGCCACCAGCACGCTGCCCGAATGCGATTCGGTGATCACCACCGCGTCGCGTCCCGGCCAGCACGCCACATTGGTGACTGCCGAATGGGGCAGCGGGCTGCACAGGCGATGCGTCACCTCGCCCAGCGCATTGAGCACGAACACGCAGCCCAGGCTGGCGTGAGCCACCAGCAGCCGGCCATGGCGGTCGAGCGCCATTCCATCGGGGCCGGCCGGACCGAAGAAGGTCTGCAGCGCAACCATCTTGGTGATCGAACCATCGGCCAGCAGCGGCGCACGCCACACCTGATTGGCACGCGTCAGCGCCACATACAGGACCTTCATGTCGGCGCTGACGGCCAGCCCGTTGGGGCTGGGTGCATTGGACAGCAGCAGGTCCAGGCGCCCGTCGGGCTGCCAGCGGTACACGCGCCCGGTCGGGTCGTGCAGTCCCGTCTGTCCCTGGTCGGTGAAGTAGAGCCGGCCCTGCGCATCGAACACGAGGTCGTTCACCCCCTTGAACGACTCGCTGTTGCGATGGCCGAGCACCGTGTCGAGCTGTCCGCTGGCCGGATCGAAGCGCTGGATGCCGTGGCGGTAGTCGGTGATCCACACACTGCCGTCGGCGTGCAGCGCCAGTCCGTTGGGCCAGCCGTCGGACTCGAGCACGCAGTGCCAGGCGAGATCCGGACCG
>DAONCJ010000260.1:0-5704 GCA_035401985.1 Burkholderiaceae bacterium
CAGGGTGTCCAGAAACAGGTCGGCCGCGGCCAGCCGGGCCAGATGCCGTTCCTGCGCGATGAACGGAGCAAAGAAGATGCGCCCCGGATCCACGCCCTGCCGCCCGGCTTCGCGCAGCAGGTTGTCGGTGGCCTGGGGATTGGCCTCGTACAGCCACAGCACGCTGTCGGGCACAGCCTGCAGCAGCGCGCACCAGCGCTCGAAGACCGCCGGCATGATCTTGTAGGCGTTGTTGAAGCAGCAGAACACGAAGGCATCGGCGGGCAGCCCGCACTCGGCCCGGGTCGTCGCAACACCCAGGGGCCGCTGCCGGTCGTTCGGCTGATAGGTTGCGGGCATCTGGGCGATGCGCTCGCTGTAGTCGGGCTGGGCCTCGCGCGGCGTCACGATCGGATCGCCGATCACATAGTCGATGAACGAGGCGCCGCAGGTGCCGGGGTAACCGAGCCATGCCACCTGGATCGGGGCAGGCCGATATGCGAACACCTTCATCCGGGTGGCGCGCGTGAACCCCTTCAGATCCACCGCGATGTCGATGCCATCGGCGCGGATCCGCCGGGCCAGTTCCAGGTCCGAGATTCGCTCCGCATCGATCCAGTGCTCGGACGACTGCATGACCCGGCGCCGCCAGGCCGAACGGTCATCCGGCCCGTAGGAGTACAGAAATATTTCGAAGCGCTCGCGGTCGTGCATCTCCAGCACTTCGGTCATCAGCATCGCGGTGGCGTGGTGCTGAAAGTCGCCGGACACGTAGGCAATGCGCAGGCGCTCTCCGGCAGCCCGCGGGGCTCGCGGATCCGCGGGCAGCGGCTTGACGTCGCCGAACTCGTAGCGCGACGAGATCTCGGCCGCCAGGCGCTGCTGGTGCGGGGTGCTGTCCATCGCGAGATAGGTGAACGGCGTCGTCTGCGAGGGCGAGTGATGCTCGATCGCCTCGTGCAGCCGCGCGGTGTCCTGCGCCAGGCGTTCCCACTGGCATGCGTTCTGTGTCTGGTGCACCAGATTGCCCAGCGCCTGAGCATCCCAGGGCTGGAGCAGCTCGACGGTGCGCAGGCATTCGGCCGCCTCGCTGTGCATGCCGAGGCGTGCGAAGGCGTTCGACAGGCGGGCATGGGCCGGCACGAAGTCGGGCTTGCAGGTGAATGACAGGATGAACTGACGCGTCGACTCGAGAAAGCGGCCGAGCATGTACAGCGCCTGCCCGTAATCGCAGTGAAAGTCGTGGTCGCGCGGCGCCCTCTCCGGGTGTGCCTCGAACACCGCGACCGCATCGCCGTAGCGATGCTGTTCGGTCAGCGTGACGCCCAGCAGCTTGCGCGAGAGCAGGTCCGAAGCATCGAGGGCGACGGCACGGCGGGCGGCCGACTGCGCCTCGGTCAGATCACCGAGCTTGCGAAGGGCCTGCGCAAGGTTCGTCCAGAACAGGCACTGATCCGGCGCCAGGTAGGCGGCACGGGTGAAATGGCGCCGTGCGTCGGCCCACAGTCCGGCGCCGGAGGCCTTGACCCCTTTGCGCCACTGCGCTTCGGCCTCGCCACGGCGACCTCCGCCGCGCACCGCGGCTGCACCTCGGACGTTGGCCGCCGGGACCGCGGGCAGAAGATGAATGCTCATGGACGTCTTGTGCTCCGCGTTGACGCGAAACGCTCCGTGTGGGGCCGATGAAAGCGGCCGACACGCCAACTTTAGGGTTGGGACGGTCTCTCGATGCGTCGATAAAGCGGCAAAGACCGGCTCGTTATCGCCCCCGCAGTCGGGGGGCACAGAGGCTGCCGCGCGAAGGCGCCGGACGTCCGCCGGGCTGTGCCGTTCAGCGGAAGAAGATCGACGCGAGACCCAGGAAGATGAAGAAACCCATGCTGTCCGTGGTGAAGGTCAGCAGCACCGACGAACCGAGCGCTGGATCGCGGCCCATCCGTTCCAGACCCAGCGGCACGGCCATGGCGATCATCGCGCCGACCAGCAGATTGAGGATCATGGCCAGCGTCATGGTGAATCCGAGCGTGACGCCCTGCGGGGTGTCGCTGTAGAGCCACCAGGCAAAAGCCCCGGCAATGCCGCCCCAGACGATGCCGTTGAGCGCCGCGATCGACAATTCCTTGGCGATCAGCCGACGTGCGTTGGATGCATTGACCTGACCCAGCGCCAGCGAACGGATGATCAGCGTCATCGTCTGGTTGCCCGAATTGCCGGCGATGCCCGCGACGATGGGCATCAGCGCCGCCAGTGCCACCACCTTTTCAATCGTGCCTTCGAAGCTGCCGATTACGCGCGATGCAAAAAATGCCGTGCACAGATTGACCGCAAGCCACAGCCAGCGGTTCTTGGCCGAGTTCCACACACTCGAGAACAGGTCTTCCTCGTCGCGCAGACCGGCCTGCGACAGCAGGTCGGACTCGCCCTCTTCGCGGATCACATCGACCACCTCGGCGATCGTCAGCCGCCCGAGCAGCCGTCCGCGCGGGTCGAGCACAGGCGCCGACACGAGGTCGTAGCGCTCGAACGCCTGGGCAGCCTCGGACTGGCTGTCCAGCACCTGCAGGGTGAGCACGTCGGTCTGCATGACGTCCATCACCATGACCTCCGGCTCGTTGATCAGCAGCCGGTCCAGCGGCAGCGCGCCGCGCAGCACGTCATTGCGATCGACCACGAACACCTGATCGGTGTGATCGGGCAGGTTCTCGTAGCGGCGCAGATAGCGCAGCACGGTCTCGAGCGTGACGTCCTCGCGCACCGACACCGCATCGAAGTCCATCCGCGCCCCGACCGAGTTCTCGGGATAGGACATCGCCGCACGCAGCTGGTCGCGCTCTTCGGGCGACAGCTGCCGGCGCACGGCCTCGACCACGTCGGTGGGCAGATCGGGCGCCAGCTCGGCGATCTCGTCCGCATCCATCGATTCGACGGCATCGACCAGTTCGTCGCGGTCCATCGATTCGATCAGCGTCTCGCGGACCGAGTCGCTGACTTCGAGCAGGATGTCGCCATCCCGCTCGGCCTTGACCAGATCCCAGACGATGCGCCGCTCATCCAGCGGCAAGGCCTCGAGGATGTAGGCGATGTCGGCCGGATGCATCGGATCGAGGTGATTGCGAAGCTCGGCGCGTGCCTGAGCCTGCCGCTGGTCCTCTTCGGCCTGCGGGCCGTCGTCCTCGCCATGGCGCTGGCGGGGCGACAGCTCGACCAGATCGTGGCGGCGCAGCAGTTCCTGCACCTCGCCCAGCGCGCGCGAGGCGGCCTCAGGATCGCGGGGCAGCCTCGCCTGCGTGGCGATGGCGTGCTCTCGTCCTTCGGGCAGGGTGTTGTTGTCGGCCATCGCGATGCGCGGGAGGGATCGGGCCGCAGCCCGGGGTGGTCAGCCCTCGATTGTAGGCCGGTGACGCATCGCCGCGCTTCACAACCCCTGTCGGGGATGCCTTTGGACCGTGGGGAACCGCCGTTCCTCGCTCCGTCAGCCCACTAAGGCGCGACCACGTCGCCCGACCAGCGCTGGATGACGCCCGCCCGGCGTTCGAGATAACCGGAACCGCGATTGCGGTCATAGAACTTGGGCCGGGGCAGCATCGCGGCCATCCGCGCCGCCTGAGCGGGCGACAACTGAGCAGCCGGCACGCCGAAATGGTGACGAGCGCCCGCTTCGCAGCCGAACACGCCGGTGCCCCATTCGGCGACATTGAGATAGATCTCAAGAATGCGCTGCTTGCTCATCATTGCCTCGATCATGTAGGTGATGATGAGTTCCTGCCCCTTGCGCAGATAGCTGCGGTCCCCGGACAGGAACAGGTTCTTGGCCAGCTGCATGGTGATGGTCGAACCGCCCCGCAGCACCTTGCCCTTCTTCTTGTTGGACTCGTAGGCCCGCTCGACCGCATCCCAGTCGACGCCTTCATGCTCGGTGAAGTTCGCGTCCTCGGCCGCGATCACCGAGCGCTTCAGATGCACGGAGATGCGCGAGTAGGGGACCCAGGTGTGGCGCAGCGCCACCGGCGGCTTGCCCGCGGCCAGGCGGTTGCCCTCGGCGCGCATGAAGCTGGTCTCGGTCGGATCGAACCGCGTCCACCACACGATATGGCCGAAGAACCAGATCTGAACCGCCAGCACGACCGCTGCCGCCAGCAGGAGCCCGCGCAGCAGCCAACGGCCCAGCCGTTTCACGCGTTGCCGATCGCCGTGCGCAGCTCGCGATAGACCGGCTCGGTCTGCGGTGCGACGCCGCGCCACAGCCGGAACGATTCGGCCGCCTGCTCGACCAGCATCCCCAGGCCATCGGCCTGGCGCGGGCATCCTGCCGCCGCCGCCTGGACGAGATAAGCCGTCGGCCGCGGCCCGTAGACCATGTCGTAGGCGAAAGCCACCGCGGCGAACACGGCATCGGACAGCGGCAGTCTGGCGTCGGACAGGCCCGCCGAAGTGGCGTTGATCAGAATGGCACCGGCGGCCCGCGAGGCATCCAGCGCCTCGAAACCCGCGCCCGCGATGGCGGCCTGCGACGCGCCGCTGTGCCCCAGTCGCTCGGCCAGCGCCCTTGCGCGTGCGGCGGTCCGGTTCACGATCAGCACATCGCGCACGCCGGCCTCGAGCAGTGGCAGCACGACGCCGCTGGCCGCCCCGCCCGCGCCCAGGATGACCGCGCGCGAGCCCTTCAGCACGACCGCGTGGCGCTCGACCAGATCGCGCACCAGGCCGATCCCGTCGGTGTTCTCGGCGGACGAGCCCCGGGCGTCGAACGACAGCGTATGGGCGGGCGCGGCCTGAACGAATGCCTGCACCGTCGCCTCGAAGCGGTCCAGCGGTGCGAGCAAGCGTTCATAGACCAGGTCCTGACCCGTCTGCGCCGCGAAGCGCTCATGAATGAAGGGCGAGCGGCTGTGCGCGATGGGATTGCCGATCACGGCATAACGGTCGGTCATGGAAATGGGTCTGGGCAGGGATCAGGGGGCCCGGGCCGACTCGGTGGCCAGCGCGTCGCGGGTGAAGGTCCAGGTGCGGACGATCTGCAGGATGTCGCCCTCGCGGGCCATCTCGGCGGGGAATCGTTCGTAGGGCGCGCCGGCGTAGACGATGGCCCGCACCGCGCGGTTGAGCACCTCGTGCGGCGACTTCTGGTTCAGCACGACATCGACCACATTGCCATGCTTGTCGATTTCGACCGTGATCAGCATCGAGCCGTAGAGCTTGCCCCGGGCCTCGGGCGGATAGCGTTCGGTGCCCAGCCGTTCGATCCGGCTGGCCCAGTCGGCGACATATCGCGCATACGCGACGCCGACGGCGTTCACTCCGAAGGTCAGGCGCTTGGGCCGCTTGTTGTAGTCGGAAATCTGCTTGTCGATCTGGGCCTGCAGCCGCGAAATCGCCTGATCGACGTCGACCGGGTCATTGCCCGCCACCGCCTTTGGCGGCTCGTTGCTCTTGCGGTCGGGCTCGGCATAGCTTTGCGGCCCGCGCGCCATCGCGGTGAGCCGGCGCTGCTGCTCCTCGAGCGCCTCGACCCGGCGGCGCTGCGCGACGAGATCGGTGCCGTCGACGGCTTCACGGTCGGCTTTCAGGGGCGAGCGCGCCCGTCCCTGTTCATGCTCGCCGCCCGCCTCCATGTTGACCTGCGCCAGCACCTCGGCCTTTTCGGGGCGCCGGGCTGTCCTGGCATTGAGCAGGACGACCTCGAGCCGGGCGTCCTGCGGATTGAAGCGGATCGGCTCGGGCGGCG
>DAONCJ010000261.1:0-5700 GCA_035401985.1 Burkholderiaceae bacterium
GGCCGCCCGCATTGCACCGGCCGACGGCCAGACGCTCCTGCTGGCGACCACCTCGACCCACGCCGCCAACCCGGGCCTGTACAAGAAGCTGCCCTACGACCCCGACCGCGACTTCCAGATCGTCGGCGTGTTCGGCTCGGGCGGCAGCTACCTGCTGGTCAAGCCCGACGCGCCGTACAAGACCTTCGCCGAGTTCGTCGCCTACCTGAAGGCCCGACCGGGGGCGCTGAATTTCGGCCATTTCAACGCCTCGTCGCAGGTGCCGGGCCATCTGCTGAACAACCTGGCCGGCACCGACATCCGGCCGGTGCCGTACAAGCAGATCGGCGCGTGCATGACCGACCTCATCGCCGGACAGATCCAGGCTGTGTTTGTCGACACCGCGGCCGGCGACACCTATGTGAACTCGGGACAGCTGCGGGCGATCGCAGTCACGCGCAGTGACCGGATGACCCGTCACCCGGCCGTTCCGGCCATCGCCGAGACCTATCCGGACTTCGTGATGACCGGTTTCCTGGGCATCGCGGTTCCGGCCGGAACGCCGCGCGAAGCCATGCAGGCCGTCAATGACTACGTCAATGACGCGATCAGTGCCGACCCGATGCGCAGCCAGCTCGAGGGCTTCGGCTTCACGCCCCGACGCATGACACTGGACGAGGCTGCGGCCCACGTCCGGGCTGAGCGGGTCAAATGGCGGCGATACATCGCGCTGGCGAAGATCGAGCCCCAATAGAGGCGCCGCAGATAGGTGTCAGATAGCCGCCTGGCTGACGCAGGGTCGAGATCTCCGGGCACGCGCGGATAATCAGATGTTCCCCGACGGCGCGCAATGCCGGTGCCGGCACTGACGCGACGCCATGTTCCAGCTGATCCGTTACTTTTCGCTCGCCAGCCTCGCCGCCATCGTCGTCGCTGCGGCACTGCTCGGCCAGGTCTACCAGCGCGCTGCCGTGCAGGACCTGAGCGAACTGGCCGAGCAGAACAACACCGCGCTGTCGGCGGTCCTCGCCAACTCGCTGTGGGACGCGTTTGCCCCCGTGCTGCGGGCCAGTCCCGACATGGATGCCGCAGCGCTGCGCGACAGCGCCCACACCCGCCATCTGCGCCAGGAGATCCTGGCCCACGCGCGTGGCTTGTCGGTCGTCAAGGTGAAGGTCTACTCGCTCGACGGGCGAACGGTGTTCTCGACCGAGCCAAAGCAGATCGGCGAGGACAAGTCGGGCAACAAAGGCTTCCAGGCGGCGCGCAGCGGCACCGCCGTCAGCGAAATGTCCCACCGCGACAGCTTCAGTGCGTTCGAGCAGACGATCGTGGACCGTGATCTGCTGTCCAGCTACGTCCCGGTGCGGCGCAGCGCCGACGGACCGGTCGAGGCGGTCTTCGAGCTGTATGAGGACATCACCCCGCACCTCGGTCACATCGAAGCCACCCAGCGCAAGGTGATGCTGACCGTGGGCGGCGTGCTGAGTGCGCTGTACGCGGTACTGTTCCTGATCGTCAAGCGCGCCGACCGGATGATCCGCGGCCAGGCCAGCGAGTTGAAAGGGCACCTCGCCGCCCTGCAGGACGCGCGCGAAACCCTCGAGGAACGCGTGCGCTCGCGCACCGCCGAGCTGGCTGAAACCAACCGCCAGCTGACCGACGAGATCGCCGAACGTCAGCGAACCGAGGCCGCCTTGCAGCAGGCCCGCGACGTGGCGGAGGCGGCGAGCCGGGCGAAGTCGCGCTTCGTCGCCAACATGAGTCACGAGATCCGCACACCGATGATCGGCGTGCTGGGCATGACCGAGCTGCTGCTGCAATCGGATCTCGGCGCACACCAGCGCGAACTGGCACAGACGGCCTACGACTCGGGCCAGCAGATGATGGAGATCATCAACGAGATTCTTGATTTCTCGCGGATCGAAGCCGGCAGGCTGAAGCTCGAGACGGTCGAATTCCAGGGTCGTGCGCTGGTCGAGGGGGTGCGGCACATGGTCGCGCAGCAGGCCGAGACCAAGGGTCTGGACCTGCAGTGCACGGTGGCGCCTGGCCTCGATCGGATGCTGTTCGGCGATCCGACCCGGCTGCGACAAGTGCTGCTCAATCTGGTCAGCAACGCGATCAAGTTCACCGCCACCGGCGGGGTTTCGATCGAAGCCACCCTGGTGCCGAAGCCTGCCGCGGCCGGGGCGTCTTCCGGGCAGCCGGATGATCGGGTCCGCGCATGCTTCATGGTCAGCGACACCGGGGTCGGCATCAGCCGCGAAGCACAGTCGCGGCTGTTCGAATCGTTTTCGCAGGCCGATGAATCAATGACCCGCCGCTTCGGCGGCTCGGGGCTTGGCCTGGCAATCTGCCGCCAGCTCGTCGGGCTGATGCAGGGCGAGATCGGCGTCGACAGCGAGCCGGACCAGGGCGCACGCTTCTGGTTCACCGTCGATCTGGGGGTGGCCACGGCACTGCCCTCGACCCATGGCGCTGCGACCCATGTCACTGCGGCCCATGTCACTGCGGCCCCAACCACGGCCGACCGCCTGACCGGCCCCGCCAGCAATGGGCAAGATCTCACCGCAGCCCAGAAAGTTACTGCGCCCGCCTTCGCGCCACCTCCCGCTGCATCCCACCCATCGGCCAACCCCTTGCCGCCTCTCAATGCCCATCTGCTGCTGGCCGAGGACAACCCGGTCAACCAGCTGGTGGCACGACACATGCTGACCGGCTTCGGCTGCACGGTGGAGGTCGTCGACGACGGCGAAAAGGCACTGGAAGCCGTGCAGCGGACCCGCTTCGACGGCGTGCTGATGGACTGTCAGATGCCCGTCATGGACGGCTGCACCGCCACCGTGGCAATCCGTGCCTGGGAGGCCGGTGATCCGTCGCGACAACCGCTGGTGATCGTCGCACTGACGGCCAATGCGATGGCCGAGGACCGCGCCGCCTGCCTGGCCGCCGGCATGGATGAGCACCTGTCCAAACCCTATCGGCGCGATCAGATCCACGCAACGCTTCAGCGGCTGCTTCCCCGAAAAGAAGCGGCCTGAGCGGTCAGGCCGCAATGGCCGGCACCTCGGGCCGGACAGCGGGCACGGCGCGGCTTCAGTGTCGCTGCGCCATCGCCTCACCCATCCGGATCGCCCCGCCCGGCAACCACGCCGGGCTGAAGCGCATCGGACCGGCCGGGAACAGCAGCACCACGGTCGAGCCCAGCAGGAAACGTCCCATTTCCTGACCGCGGGAAAGAGTCACCGGTTCACCGTCGTCGTAACGCCAGTCGCGCTGGGTGGCTGACCGGGGCGGGTTGACCACCCCATGCCAGACCGTGGCCATGCTGCCGACGATCGTCGCGCCGACCAGCACCATGACATAGGGGCCGGCTTCGCCCTCGAACACGCAGACCACGCGTTCATTGCGCGCGAACAGACCCGGCACACCCTGCGCGGTGGCCGGATTGACGGAGAACAGATCGCCGGGCACATGGATCATTCGCGTCAGGCGACCGGCACAGGGCATGTGGATGCGGTGGTAGTCGCGCGGGCTCAGGTACAGCGTGGCGAAATGGCCGTCCTGAAAGCGGGCCGCCAGCGCCGCATCACCGCCGACCAGCGCGGTGGTGCTGTAGCTGTGTCCCTTGGCCTGGAAGATCTGGTCGGCACGGATTGCGCCGTACTGGCTGATCACCCCGTCGACCGGGCACAGCAGATCGGCGTCAGCCAGCGGCCGGGCCCCTTCCCGCAAGGGCCGGGTGAAGAACTCGTTGAAGCTGGCGTACGCACCGGTGTCGGATTGCGCCGCCTCGTCCATCGCAACGCCATATTGCGCGACGAAGCGCCTGATCAGCCAGGTCGTGACGGCGCCCCATCGGCGCGACGCCACGAACCCGGCCAGCACGGTCAGTGCCTGCTTGGGCAGCAGGTACTGCAGCCAGACCTTCATCGCCTCAGGCCGCTTTGGCCTTCAGCTCGAGCCGTCGCGCGTGCAGCACGGGCTCGGTATAGCCGGACGGCTGCTCGACCCCCTTGAACACCAGATCGCAGGCCGCCTGGAAGGCGAACCCGTCGTACGCGGGCGCCATCGGGGTATAGGCCGGATCGCCGGCATTCTGGCGGTCCACCACGGCGGCCATGCGCTTCATCACCTCCATCGTCTGCGCCTGGGTGACGACGCCATGCAGCAGCCAGTTGGCCATGTGCTGCGACGAGATCCGGCAGGTCGCGCGGTCTTCCATCAGGCCGATGTTGTTGATGTCCGGCACCTTCGAGCAGCCCACGCCCTGGTCGACCCAGCGCACGACATAGCCGAGGATGCCCTGGGCGTTGTTCTCGAGTTCGGCGGTCTTGTCGGCGTCGCTCCACACCGGTTTGTCAGCCACCGGAATGCGCAGGATGTCGTCGAGCACGGCCCGGCGCCCGCCCCGGGCGATCTCGGCCTGACGGGCCAGCACGTCGACGCGATGGTAGTGCGTGGCATGCAGCGTCGCGGCGGTCGGGCTGGGCACCCACGCGCAGTTGGCGCCGGCCTGCGGATGACCGATCTTCTGCTCGAGCATCGCCGCCATCAGGTCGGGCATCGCCCACATGCCCTTGCCGATCTGTGCGCGTCCGGCCAGGCCGCAGGCCAGACCGGTGTCGACGTTCCACAGCTCGTAGGCGCCGATCCAGGGCTGCGACTTCATCTCGGCCTTGCGCACCATCGGGCCCATGCGCATCGAGGTGTGGATCTCGTCGCCGGTGCGGTCCAGGAAGCCGGTGTTGATGAAGGCGACGCGCCGGCGGGCGGCGCGGATGCACTCCTTCAGGTTGACGGTGGTGCGGCGCTCCTCGTCCATGATGCCGATCTTCACGGTATCGGCCGGCAGGCCGAGCGCCTTTTCGACCAGCGAGAAGATCTCGTCGGCGAAGGCGACTTCCTCGGGACCGTGCATCTTGGGCTTGACGACGTAGATCGAACCCTCGGTGGAGTTGCGCGAGCCCGAAGACTTCCGCAGATCGTGCATGCCGATCATCACCGTGCACATCGCGTCCAGCAGCCCCTCGCCGACCTCGCGGCCGTCGCGATCGAGTATGGCGGGGTTCGTCATCAGATGGCCGACATTGCGCACCAGCATCAGCGAACGCCCCTTCAGGGTCAGCGTGCCGCCCCCCGGTGCGGTGTATTCGCGATCGCCGTTCAGCTTGCGATCGAAGCGCGAACCGCCCTTGGCCACCGACTCGACCAGATCGCCCTTCATCAGGCCCAGCCAGTTGCGATAGGCCAGCGCCTTGTCGTCGGCATCGACCGCGGCGACCGAATCCTCGCAGTCCATGATCGTGGTGATGGCCGCTTCCATCAGCACGTCCGACACGCCGGCCGGATCGGTGCGTCCGATGTCATGCGTCGCATCGATCTGGATCTCGATGTGCAGGCTGTTGTGGCGCAGCAGCACGGCCGAGGGCCGCGCCGCATCGCCGCGGAATCCAGCCAGGCTGCCCGGATTGGCCAGTGCAACCACCCCTTTCGCCGTGTCGGCCTGCAGCGCGCCGCCGGCAATCCGATAAGCGGTCACGTCGGCATGGCTGCCCGAGGCCAGCGGCGCAACCGAATCAAGGAAGCCCTTGGCCCAGGCGATCACACGGGCGCCTCGAACGGGGTCGTAGCCGCCCGCAGCGGGCGCGTCGCCCATCGCATCGGTGCCGTACAGCGCGTCGTACAGGCTGCCCCAGCGGGCGTTGGCGGCGTTCA
>DAONCJ010000262.1:0-5684 GCA_035401985.1 Burkholderiaceae bacterium
CGACGAGCGCCGCGACTACATCGGTGCGCTGATCAACATCGATCAGGGGGTGGTGTCGCGCTGGGCCGAGGACCGCAATATCGGCTTTTCGACCTTCGCCGATCTGTCGCAGAAGCCAGAGATCGCGGAGCTCATCCGCACCGAGATCGAGCGGGTCAACCGGTTTCTTCCCGACAACGCGCGGGTGCGGCGCTTCGCGAATTTTCCCAAGGAGCTCGACCCCGACGAGGGCGAGCTGACCCGCACCCGAAAGCTGCGCCGCGAGTTCCTCGAAGAGCGCTACGGGGCGCTGATCGAGGGTCTGTACGCGGGCGTGCCGCAGGTGCATCTCGAAATTCCGGTCACCTACCAGGATGGCCGCAAGGGCATGCTCGCGGCCACGGTCGCGCTGCATGAGGTTGCCTCGCCGGTGTCGGCGCGACAAGAACCGGTCACCGAGCGAGCCTGATCCATGATCGACTTCGTCAACTACCTGATCAGCGGTGCGCTGATCGGCCTGCTGTATTCGCTGATCGCGATGGGCTTCGTCGTTATCTACCGCGCCTCGAAGGTGTTCAACTTCGCGCAGGGCGAACTGGTGGTGTTCGGCGGCTTCGTTGTCTGGTGGCTGGTCGTGCACCTGGGGCTGCCCCTGTACGTCGGGTTGCCCCTGGCCTTCGTCTGCGCCGCCGCATTCGGTCTGCTGATCGAACGCGTGTTCTTCTCGAGGCTGGTCGGCGAGTCGGTGTTCGCGATGGTGATGGTGACCATCGGACTGCTGATCCTGATCCGCGGCGTCGTCCTGGTGCTGTTCGGCCCGCAGGTCCGGCCGTTTCCGATCATCTTCCCGCTCGAGCCGATCATGATCGGCGACATCTTCATCCCCCGTTCCCTGCTCTACGGCGGCGTGCTGACGGTCATCACCGGCCTGAGCCTGTCCTGGTTCTTCAACAGGACGCGTCCCGGCCTGAAGATGACGGCGGTTGCCGAAGATCACCAGGTCGCGCTGTCGCTGGGCATTTCGGTGCGCTCGTCGATCGCCTTCGCCTGGATATTGGGAACGGTCCTGTCGACGCTGGGCGCCGTGATCTATCTCAGTGGCAAGTCGCTCAACTTTCTCGCCTCGGACATCGGTCTGACGGCGCTGCCGGTGGCGCTGCTGGCCGGTCTCGAGTCGATCGCCGGACTGCTGATCGCCGGCATCATCGTGGGGGTGGTACAGGGCCTGGCGGTGGCCTATCTCGATCCTCTGGTCGGCGGTGCGGTGGGATCGATCCTGCCCTTCGTGATCATGCTGGGGATCCTGTTCATACGGCCGACCGGCATGTTCGGCTGGAAGACCATCGAGAGGGTTTGACGCTATGGATCCGGCCGGCGTATTCGCCACCACTTATCAGCGCGATCAGGCGCTGATCCGCACGCGTGCGCAGGCCATCGGTCTGCTGCTCTTCATTGCGCTGATGCTGCTGCTGCCCCAGCTCGTCGGTTCCCGGCTGATGGCGATGGTCAGCGTCATGCTGATCACTGCGGTTGTCGTGGTCGGACTGCAGATCAACACCGGCCACGCCGGACAGGTCAATCTGGGTCAGGCGGCGTTCATGGGGGTCGGGGCCTACACCAGCGGCGCGCTGGCCTTGAAGTTCGGCCTGCCGTTCTGGGTGACGATTCCGCTCGGCGGGGTGTCGGCCGCCGTGTTCGGTTTCGTGTTCGGTCTGTCCGCGGTCCGCATCAAGGGCTTTTATCTGGCGCTGACGACGATCGCGGCGCAGTTTCTCTTTCACTTCATGATCCTGAACCTGCCCTCTAGCTGGATGGGCGGCTCCAACGGCCTGAGCATCGAGCCCGCGACTTTCTTCGGCCATCGCATGGCGGACGACGTCTCGATCTACTACCTGTGCCTGGCGGTGGCCTCGATCATGATCTTCGGCGCCTATGGCATCACGCGCAGCCGCCACGGGCGGGCGTTCGTCGCGGTGCGCGATGACGATGTGGCCTCGGGAATGATGGGGATCGATGTCGTCCGCACCAAGGCCACGGCGTTCCTCGTCGGCGCCTTCTATGCGGGCATCGGTGGCGGGCTTTGGACGTATTACGTGCGCTTCGTTGCAGTCGACCAGTTCACGCTGCTGCATTCGATCTGGTTCATCGCGATGATCATCGTCGGCGGCATGGGATCGGTCACCGGTGCGCTGATCGGCGTGGTGGTGATCAAGCTGGCTCAGGAAGGGATCACCACGCTGGGCCCGACGGTGGTCGAGAAGATTCCCTTCCTCAGTGGCGACGTGGTGTTCGCCGCCATGAACGTGTTCCTCGGCGGCATCATCGCGGCCTTCCTGATCTTCGAGCCGCGCGGCCTGATGCATCGGTGGAACATCGTCAAACGGTCCTATCGGCTCTGGCCGTTCCCTTATTGAACGCGGCTGCATGCCGATCAACGCCCCCGGCCCTCGCGCCGCAATTGCATCGACAAGGAGAGAGACGACATGAGCAATTCCAAACGGCGCCTGATGGGCTGGATGGCGGCGGGCCTTGCGGCCGGTACGCTGGCGATGCCTTCCACTGCGCTTGCGCAGACGACCTACAACATCGCATCGCTGGCCGACTTCACGGGGCCTTATGCCGACGTGATGAAGAATCTCGTCGGAGGTCGCTGGGCGGTGGTGGCCTGGTGGAACGAAGAGGTGGGCAAGGGCCTGGGCGTCAAGATCGGCATGAAGGACTACGACCACCGCTACGATGCGGCCCAGGTCGCCAGCCTGTGGCCGGGCATCAAGTCCGAGCTCAAGCCGATTGCGGCGCTCGGCGTGGGCGGTCCCGATGTGGCAGCGCTGCAGCAGCGCCTGCCCGACGACAAGATCCCGATGTTCATGTCCACGGCGGGTTACGGATTCGCCTGGCGCCAGGACCCGTGGATCTTCAATCCGCGACCCACCTACGCCCATGAGGCTGCGGCTTTCTACAACTGGTATCGGACGAAGAAGGGCATCACCGGTCCGCTGAAGGTTGCGATCATCTCGTCCGAGGCCTCGCCGGCCTATGTCGACATCCACAAGGGCGCGAACCTTTACGCCAGCGAGAACAAGGACAAGGTCGAGATCGTCGAGACCGTGTTCACCGAAGTGCAGCCAAGCGACCTGAGCACCCAGGTGGCGCGCGTGGTGCGCAAGGGCGCTCAGATCATCCACATCCAGACGAACACCGCGGCGGTTGTCGCGGTCAAGCGTGCGCTTCAGTCGATCGGCCGCAAGGACATCCCGATCATGGTCAGCTCGCACAACGGGCTGCCGGCGTCGGGTACGGCAGCGGGCGGCCTGGCCCAGATGGAAGGCGACTTCGAGGTCTATGGCATGGCGATTCCGGGCGCCGACATGACCGAGGCGCGCAAGTTCTTCGACATGCTGACGGCCAAGTACAAGCTCAACGCCAAATGGGATGTGCCCACGCTGATGGGCATGAACCAGGCGCTGGTCGCGGTGCGCGTGCTCGAGGGGGCGATCAAGGATGTGGGGGCGACCAAGGTCACCGGCGCGGCAATGCGCGATGCGATCATCAAGTATCCGGTCACCAGCAAGCAGACCTTCGGCGTGCTGCCGGACCTGAACTACACCCGCGAGGCGCCGTTCCCGCTGAAGGGCCTGACGGTCAACATCGGCACAGTGGCCGGTGGCAAGTACGTCACGGCGGCCGAGAACGTGGCCGTGCCCGTGCTGAACAAGTGGTGATGCAACGCGCTCTGCTGCCGTTCGCGCAGCAGGCGCTGCTGCCGCGCTGACCGGCGCACCCGCTCGTCGGGCAGCCCCGACGAGCTCTCGCGATCCGGGATCGCAACCATCCTGCCCTGGAGTCGAATGTGCTCGTCCTGAACAACGTCGAAGCGATCTACAGCGACGTGATCCTCGCGGTCAAGGGTATCTCGATGGTGGTGCCCGAGGGCAAGTGCGTCACCCTCCTGGGTGGCAACGGTGCGGGCAAGAGCACCACGCTGAAGTCGATCTCGAACCTCATCCGTACCGAGGACGGCCGTGTCACCTCCGGCTCGATCGAATTCATGGGCCGGCGCATCGATGGCGCGGATCCGGCCGACATCGTCCGCAGCGGTCTGGTGCACATCATGGAAGGGCGGCGGGTGCTGCGCCACCTGACGGTGGAGCAGAACCTGATCGTGGGCGGGCACCTCGAAGGGTCCGGTCCGGCGCTGAAGCGCCGCCTTGAGAGCGTCTATGACCGGATCGGCCGGCTCGCCGCCCTGAAGGGGCGAATCGCCGGCTATCTGTCGGGCGGCGAGCAGCAGATGCTGGTGGTGGGCCGCGCGATCACGTCCGATCCGAAACTGATCATGATCGACGAGCCGTCGCTGGGTCTGGCGCCGCTGATCATCGAGGAAGTGTTCGCACTGCTCGAATCGCTGAAGCGCGGCGGCATGACGCTGCTGATCGTCGAGCAGAACACGAGGGTCGCGCTCGACGTGGCCGACTACGGTTACGTGATGGAGAACGGCCGCATCGTGCTCGAGGGCGCGGCGGAGGATCTGAAGGCCAACGAGGACGTGCGCGAGTTCTACCTGGGGTTGAACCTCGAGGGGGAGCGCAAGAGCTACCGGGAGGTCAAGCACTACCGACGGCGCAAGCGGTGGCTGGGGTAGTCTGCTGACAACGCCACAAGGTCGCGGTGGCGCGGGACGCGGGCGGCGAACACCGAGGGGCTTTCGGCGGTCGCGCGGGACGCGGGCAGGTGCCCACTGCAGTGACGTCGGCGGCGGCGCCCGGCTTTGCCGGGTTCCCTCGGTACTCGCGACTCGAGGCGGGGCGCGAACTCGTCGCTTCGCTCCTCGAACAGCGCGCCCCGACCGCGCTGCGCGCGGCAACCTCGAGCCGCTCCGTTCCTCGGCGCCTCCGACGACGTCACTGCAGTGGGCACCCGCCCGCGTCCTGGACGGTCCGAGGTGTGCGGGACGATGCTTGCCGCGATGGCGTGTGCGCACGCGTAGCCGTGCTGAGGCATTTCCACATGCCCACTTTGCGGGCTCGCCCGGCCGTCATGACAACCTCGTAGCGCGAGCGATCGATGCGCAGTCCGTCTTGGCGAACCGAAGACCACGTTCGCGCGCCAGGCCCTCGCACGCATGGGCTTCGGCACGCAAACACACTCGAGCCATGGGGTGCTGCGGGGGTGGGGTGGTGAGTCGGGGCGGCCGCGCGAACGAGGAAGGGACGGCCTCCGGCCGGCCGCTTCCGTAGGCCGCGCGGGCACGGCGCGGCAGCGCCGGGCCAGCCCCGTCGATCCACCCCACCCCCGCAGCACCCCATGGCGGGCGCATGTCACTGCCCTTCAGCACCCCGCGGTCTGCGCATTCCCCGAAGCGGGTCAGCAGCCCTTGAACTGCGGTTTTCGCTTTTCCTCGAATGCGGCGAGGCCTTCGCGCATGTCATGGCTGTGCGAGTGCACCTCGCTGGCCAGCAACTCCAGGCGCAGGGCGGTCTCGCTGGACTGCTGCAGTCCGTCGTCGACGAGTGCCTTCATGCGGCGCAGGACCAGTGAGCTCTTCGGTACGAGCTTGGCGACCAGGCGCCGCGCCGCGGCCATCAGATCGGCATCGTCGACGACCTCGTTGACCAGACCCGCTTCGACCAGCTGTTCAGCGGGCACGAACTCGCCGGTGTAGAGCAGGTACTTGGCGCGGGTCGGACCGATCTTGCGCGGCAGGC
>DAONCJ010000263.1:0-5665 GCA_035401985.1 Burkholderiaceae bacterium
CCGGCCCGCCACGCGCACATGGCGATCATGCCCTACCCGGCGCACCTCACCCGCGTGCTGGCCGCGCCCGACGGGGGCTTCTACACTCTGCGCCCGATCCAGTCCGAGGACGCCGACCGGCTGCAGACGTTCATGAAGAACCTGTCGGCCGAGTCGCGATATTTCCGCTTCATCTCGGTGCTGTTCGAGCTGCCCCCGCGGATGCTGGTGCGCTATACGCAGATCGACTACGACCGCGAGCTGGCGCTGGTGGCGGTGGTCGGCGGCCCGGCTGGCCACAGCGATGTCGCGGGCGGGTCAGCCGCCGACGCGGCCGGCGGCTCGGACAACACCGAGCGGATCGTCGGCGTGGTGCGCTACCTGCTGAACGTCGACCGCGAGAGCTGCGAATTTGCCGTCGCCATCGCCGACGACTGGCAGGGCAAGCGGCTGGGGTCGACGATGATGCGCGCGATCATCGAGGCGGCGCGCACCAAGGGGCTGCGCCGCATCGAGGGCTACGTGTTGTCGACCAATGCCCGGATGCTGGGGCTGATGATCCACCTGGGGTTCACCGTGAAGACCGATCCCCAGGATGCGACGATGAAGCTGGTCTGGATGGAGTTCACGCCTGGTGATAGCTCGTCACCCGCTCCACCTCTTCGCGCGACCCCATGAACACAGCCACCCGCTCGTGCAGCTTGCCCGGCTGCAGATCCAGAATGCGGGTGACGCCGTTGGTCGACGCGCCGCCGGCCTGCTCGACCAGGAAGCTCATCGGGTTGGCCTCGTAGAGCAGGCGCAGCTTGCCGGGCTTGTCCGGCTCGCGGGCATCGCGCGGGTACATGAAGACGCCGCCGCGAACCATGATCCGGTGCACGTCGGCCACCATCGAGGCCACCCAGCGCATGTTGTAGTCACGTCCCCTCGGCCCGGTCTGGCCGGCCAGCAGTTCGCTGATGTAGCGCTGCACCGGCGGGTGCCAGTGGCGGGCGTTGGACGCGTTGATCGCGAACTCCTTCGTCTGCACCGGGATCGACATTCTGTCCTCGGTCAGCCACCAGCTGCCGGTTTCGCGCTCGAGGGTGAAGCAGGCCACGCCGTCGCCCACCGTCAGCACCATCAGGGTCGAGGGTCCGTAGACCGCATAGCCGGCGGCGATCTGCTTGTTGCCGGGCTGCAGGAAGTGCTCCTCGAGAGGATCGGTGATGCCTTCGGGAAGACGCAGCACCGAAAAGATGGTGCCGATCGACACGTTGACGTCGATGTTCGACGAGCCGTCCAGCGGATCGAACAGCAGCAGGAACTCGCCCATCGGATAGCGGTTGGGGATCACATGCGGATGATCCATTTCCTCGGAGGCCATCGCGGCCAGATGGCCGCCCCACAGGTTGGCCTCGAGCAGCGTCTCGTTGGCGATCACATCGAGCTTCTTCTGCGATTCGCCCTGCACGTTGTCGGAGCCGGCCTCGCCGAGCACATCGGCCAGGGCCCCTTTGCCCACCGCATAACTGATGCGCTTGCAGGCTCGTGCGACCACTTCGAGCAGCAGTCGCAGCTCGCCAGGGATCAGGCCCTTCTCGCGCTGCTTTTCGACCAGGTACTGCGTGAGGCTGATTCGGCTCATGGCATCGTGCTCCCAGGGAATGGCCGAATTATCGCCGAGCCGACTGCCGCGCACGCTGACAATTGGCACACCCGACGGGCGGCGCCCGCTCAGCCCGAAGCCAGCGCCTTGCCGATGATTTCGCGCACGTCGCGCGACAGCTGCGCCCGCCCGGCCACCCGCTCGAGGGTCGCCCGCGCCAGCACCTGGCGGTCGGGGGTGAACTTGCGCCAGCGCTCCATCGCCCGGGCGATGCGCGAGGCGATCTGCGGATTGAGCGGATCGAGCTCGCCGATCATCTCCTCCCAGAACCGGTAGCCCGAACCGTCGACATGATGGAATTCGGCCAGGTTGCCGAGACAGAACCCGCCGATCAGCGAGCGCACCTTGTTGGGATTGCGCATCGAGAACGACGGATGCGAGAGCAGGCGCCGGACGTGCTCGAGTACCGGCGGCCCCTGGGGTGCGCGATGCTGGGTCGCCTGCATCATGAACCACTTGTCCATCGCCAGCGGCTCGTCGGCCAGCTCGGTCGCGAACCGTTCGAGGGCTGGCTCGGCCTGGGGCGCATGCGCCATCAGCAGTGCCGCCAGCGCGCCCTGCCGGGCGCTCATGTTGTCGCTGGTGTCGAACTGCCGGGCCGCGGCAGCCCAGGCTTCGGGGGCACCGGACATCGACCAGTACCAGAGCGCCAGGTTGCGCAGTGCGCGGCGCCCGGATTGCGCGGCTGACGGCTCGTAGGCCTGTGCCGGCTCGAACTGGCGATGGACGGCCGACCACGCGTGCGCAAGCTGCAGGCCCAGGTGGGTCGCAAGCTGCCGGCGCACGGCACGGACCGCATCGGGATCGACCACCGGAATCTGTTCGGCGATGACGCCTTCGCCCGGCATGGCCATCATCAGCTCGCGATACGCCGGATCCAGGGTCTCGTCGGCCAGGGCACCGGCCCAGGCCTGGGCCAGCGTCGCGCTGGTCTGCGCAGCGGGCGTGCCCGACAAGCCTTTGAGCAGGGTGCTGATCGCCAGCCGTTGCGACGCCTCCCAGCGATTGAACGGGTCGGCGTCATGCGCGGCCAGAAATGCCAGATCGCGCTCGGAATAGGCGAACTCGATGATCACCGGCGCACTGAAGTCGCGCCCCAGCGATGGCGTGGGCGGGCTGGACACGCCGCCGAACACGAAGCTCTGGCGCGACTGCGTGAGTTCGAGCACCCGCGAGCGGGCGCCATGCAGGGTACCGGCGCTGGACGGCTCGCTCGCCTCGCCCGCCAGACGCAGCGGCAGGTCCTGCCCGTCCTGGGCGACCAGACCGACCGTGAGCGGAATGTGCAGCGGCCCGTCGAGCCCCGACAGCTTCTGTTCGACCTCGAGCGTGTAGGTGCCCGCCGCGGCATCGTGGCGCCCCTGGACGATGAGTCGGGGGGTGCCGGCCTGGGAGTACCAGCGGCCGAACTGGGTCAGGTCGCGGCCATTGGCATCGGCGATGGCCGCAACGAAGTCGTCGCAGGTGACCGCATGGCCGTCGTGGCGCTTGAAGTACAGGTCCATGCCGCGGCGAAAGCCATCGCGCCCGACCAGGGTCTGCAGCATCCGAACGACTTCGGCACCTTTTTCGTACACCGTCATGGTGTAGAAATTGTTGATCTCCTGATACGCGTTGGGACGGATGGGGTGGGCCATGGGCCCGGCGTCCTCGGGAAACTGCGTGGCCCGCAGATTGCGGACGTCCTCGATGCGCTTGACCGCGCGCGAACTGGCGGCGGCCAGCGGCGAAGACGCCTCGGCGGCCAGCATGTCGGCGGAAAACTCCTGGTCGCGAAAGACGGTCAGGCCTTCCTTGAGCGTGAGCTGGAACCAGTCGCGGCAGGTCACGCGGTTGCCGGTCCAGTTGTGGAAGTACTCGTGCCCGACCACGGCTTCGACCGCCGCGAAGTCGGCGTCGGTCGAGATGCGCGGATGGGCGAACACATACTTCGTATTGAAGATGTTCAGGCCCTTGTTCTCCATCGCGCCCATGTTGAAGTCGCCGACCGCCACGATCATGAAGCGGTCGAGGTCGAGCTCCAGGCCGAAGCGCTCCTCGTCCCAGCGGATCGAACGCACCAGCGAGCGCATCGCATGGCCGGTCTTGTCCTGGTTGCCCGGCTCGACCCAGATCTGCAGCAGCACCTCGCGCCCCGAGCAGGTGCGCAGCGTCTGCTCGCTCACCTGCAGGCGGCCGGCCACCACCGCGAACAGGTACGAAGGCTTGACGAAGGGATCCTCCCAGCGCGCGTAATGGCGGGCGCGGCCATCGGCGCCGGCCGCCCAGTCGCCCTGGTCGATCAGGTTGCCGTTGGACAGCAGCACGGGCAGCCGCTCGCGGTCGCCAATGAGGGTGACCACGAAGCGCGCCATCACGTCGGGGCGGTCGGGAAAGCAGGTGATCCGGCGAAACCCTTCGGCCTCGCACTGCGTGTAGAAATTGCCGTTCGAGACGAACAGACCCAGCAATGCCGTATTGGCCGTTGGATCGATGCGGTTGACGACGCGCAGCACGAAGCGCTCGGGCACCGAGTCGATCACCAGCTGTTCGTCGGCGACCCGGTACTGATCGGCGGCGAGGGGCGTGCCATCGATGGCCACCTCGAGCACGGTCAGCCCGACGGCATCGAAGCGCAACGGCGCTGCGGCCACGCCCTCGGTACGGCGAACCTGCGAGACCGCGGTGACGGTCGTGGCGACCGGGTCGAGCTCGAGAGTGAGGTCGATCGACTCGACCCGATGCGCCGCCGGCGCGTAGTCGAGCCGCTTGATGGTGACGGGAAGGTCGTTCTTCATGGAAGCGCCAATCAGGGAGACGGGTGACAGCCCCATTCTATCGGCCGACCCCCCGACCCGTCCGACGGCGCAGGATTGTCGTTACTTCAGCTGGCGGGGCTGCCACCAGTTGGGCGAGGCCGCCTCGAAGTCACCGCTCTCGAACAGGCGATTGGCCAGTGCAAGCGATGGCTCGCCCGGAGGGCAGGCCACCAGGTAGGTGGTGCCCAGGTCGCCGATGCGCCGCTGCAGCGTGAGGCCGTGGCGTGCAGCCAGCGCGGCGATGTCGCTATCGGTGCTGCCCGCCTTGAAGCGCACGATCACGCCGCCGGGCAGCGCCCGCGTCGCGCCGCCCTGGGCCTGGTCGCGATAGACCGGCGACTGGTGCCCGCCCTCGGCCTTGCTCAGCGCATAGGGACGGATGACCTGCGATTTTTCGCTCGTCGCCCCCGAGAAGTCGGCGACGACACCGGGCTCGGCCCACAGCGGTCGGCGCACCGCTCCGTCATACCAGTACACCTGCTGGGCGGCGAGCGGAGCGGCCAGGCAGCAGAGCAGGGCCGCGCACCCTATGCGCACCGATCGGGCGATCCGGATCGTCGTTTCCATCGTTCAACGTCCCCAGAAACGCAGGCCCCAGGCCTGCCAGGTGCCGGTGTCGTCGGCCTGCGCGTCCGAGACCTGCAGTGTCCACGTGCCGGGCGCCGGCTCGCCGAGGTGACGAACCGAACCGAAGCGCCAGTCGTCGAAGCTGCCGCAGGCGCCGTCGCAGACGCGCTCGCCGACCAGTTCACTGATCAGGCCGTTCGGGCTGACAAGGCGGACCCGCAGGTCGCCGGCATAGGCATGGCTGGCGGTGAAGGCCACTTCGACGTATTCAATCCGGGCGATTGCGCAGTCGGCGCCCACCGCGACACTGTCGCTGCGCGGCGTGACGCTGCCGCCCGAGGCATCGGGCAGGGCGATGTTGGGGGTGCGGAAGTAGGGGCCGCACGATCTCAGGCTGGCCGATCCGCCCACCGAGGTCCAGGTGCGCGCGGCTGTGACCGCCGCCTGCGCGTCGGCCACGCCGAAGCCGTATTTGGCGTTGTGCGCCGGGCCGAAGGGGCTCGTCACCCAGCCGGCATCGGTGCTGTCGTTGCGCCGCGCGGTCTGCGCCAGGATCAGGCGGACGTCGCGCCAAGTCAGCTGCGGATTGGCGGCGAGAACCAGTGCGGCGGTGCCCGAGACCATCGGCGTGGCCGCCGACGAGCCGTTGAAGTCGCTGCGGTACTTGCTCTGC
>DAONCJ010000264.1:0-5618 GCA_035401985.1 Burkholderiaceae bacterium
TCGGCGATCATCCCCATGTCGTGGGCGCGCTGTGCGTCCAGCGTCATGCCGCGCAGGACCAGGTTCTTGGCCTGGGCCAGGCCGACCAGACGCGGAAGGATGAAGAAGCCGGCCCAGTCGGGCACCAGCCCCCGCTTGGCAAATCCGAAGCCGAACTTCGCGCGCTTGTGTGCGACGACGATATCGGCCGCCAGCGCCATGAAGCACCCGCCACCGAAGGCCGCGCCGTTGACGGCACTCACGATCACGACCCGGGTCGTGATGATGCGTCTGGCGATCTCACCGATAAATTGCAGCCGCTCCATCGTGTCGCCGGGCCAGTCATCGAGCGAGGCGACCTGGTTGCCGACATCACCGCCGGAGCAGAACGCCTTGTCGCCCGCGCCAGTCAGCACCAGCACGTTGCAGTCGTCGCCCCGCTCGGCCGCACTGATCGTCTCGAGCAATGCACCGCGCACTTCCCAGGTCAGCGAATTGCGCGTCTCGGGTCGGTTGATCGTGAACGTCCACACCTTGCCGTCGCGCTCGAGCAACCAGCCGTCACCTTGATCCGTCATGTGCCTTTTCCCTGTCGATAGCGCGGAGACGATCTGCCGTCGGAACGAATGTACACGTCGTGCCGCCGGGCAACGCCGTAAAAGGACTCGCCGAATGAGACAGCACAGGCTTTGTCGACAGACGCCGATCGGAACCTGACCCTGATTCTGCGGGTACCCTTGGATGCACGCGCAATCGGAGTTGTTCCCATGAAAGCCTTGCCCTTCAACCGTGAACTGACCTCCTCGCACTGGGGCGCCTACGAGGTGGTGCGCGAAGCGGGCCGCGCCGTCGGCCTGCGGGCACACGCCGACGATCCCGATCCGTCGCCGATCGGGCCGGCCATGTGGGCAGCCTATCAGGCGCCGAACCGGGTGCAGCGACCCGCGGTTCGCGCCGGCTGGCTCGAAGCACATGCGGCCGGACGTGTCGATTCCGGCGCTGGTCGCGGACGCGAGCCCTTCGTCGAGGTCGAATGGGACCAGGCCGTCGATCTGGTCGCGTCAGAACTGCGCCGGGTGATCTCGGCGCACGGCAACGCGTCGATCTTCGGCGGTTCGTACGGCTGGTCGAGCGCCGGCCGTTTCCACCACGCGCAAAGCCAGGTGCACCGGTTCCTGAATGCGCTCGGCGGCTATGTGCGGCACACCGACAGCTACAGCCTTGGCGCCGGCCGTGTGCTGATGCCGCATGTCGCGGTATCGATGGACTATCTGCTCGGCCAGCACCACAGCTGGGACGTGCTGGTCGACCATACCCGGCTGATGGTGAGCTTCGGCGGCGTGCCGGCCAAGAACTCGCAGATCGGGCAGGGCGGCGCGTCGCGGCACCTGACCCGCGACGGGCTGGCGCGCCTGGCGGCGGCCGGTTGCCGGATGGTGAATTTCAGCCCGGTGCGCAGCAATTTCGACGCTCCTGAAGGAACGGTCGAATGGATCCCGATCCGTCCCAACACGGACACCGCGGTGATGCTGGCGCTGGCCTGCGAGGTGATCCGGGCCGATCGGCTTGCGCGCGATTTCCTGGCCAGCCATTGCGTCGGATTCGAGCGCTGGCAGGACTACCTGCTGGGTCGCACCGATGGGGTGGTGAAGGATGCGGCCTGGGCCGCGGCGATTGCGGACGTGCCGGCGCAGCGCCTGCGCACGCTGGCTCTCGAGATGGCCGATACGCGCAGCCTGGTCAACGTGGCGTGGTCGCTGCAGCGCGCCGATCACGGCGAACAGGCGTTCTGGTCGGCGGTTGGCCTGGCTTCGGTGCTGGGTCAGGTGGGCCTGCCGGGCGGCGGCTTCGCGATGGCCTACGGCCCGACTAACGGAGTGGGCGTGGGCGGCCGGCTTCTCAGCGGACCAACGCTGCCCCAGGGGCGCAATGGCGTCGATGCCTTCATCCCGGTGGCACGCATCAGCGACATGCTGCTGTCGCCCGGCACGCCTTTCGACTACAACGGCACCCGGCAGAACTATCCCGATATCCGCCTGGTGTACTGGGCCGGTGGCAATCCATTTCACCATCACCAGGACCTGAACCGGCTGGCGCGGGCCTGGCGCAAACCCGAAACCGTCGTCGTCCATGAACAGTTCTGGAACGCGCACTCGAAGATGGCCGACATCGTGCTGCCGGCGACCAGCACGCTGGAGCGCGAAGACCTCGGGCACACCACCCGCGATCCGCTGCTGATCGCGATGAAGCCTGTGCTGTTGCCGCCCGGGCAGGCGCGCGACGATTACCAGATCTTCTCGGACATCGCCGCCGCCTTTGGCCGCGGGCAGGAATTCACCGAAGGCCGCACCGTTGGGCAGTGGCTGCGCTGGATGTACGAGCAGGCGGCGAGCGGCATGGCCGAATCGGGTGTCCAGATGCCCGGATTCGGCGAATTCTGGGCGGCCGGCGGGGTGCAGTATCCGGCCAACGACAAGCCGGTGGTGCTGCTGGAGGACTTCAGGCGCGACCCGGCGGCCCATCCGCTGAAGACGCCCAGCGGGCGCATCGAGCTCTTCTCCGAGCGTATCGCGGGATTCGGCTATGCCGACTGTCCCGGCCATCCGGTGTGGTTCGAGCCGGCCGAATGGCTCGGCTCGCCGCTGGCCGAGCGCCATCCGCTGCACATGATCTCCGACCAGCCGTTCACCAAGCTGCACAGCCAGCTCGATCACTCGTCGTACAGCCTCGCCAACAAGGTGGCCGGGCGCGAACCGGTCGAACTGCATCCCGAGGATGCACGGACGCGCGGCATCGCCGACGGCGATCTGGTGCGCGTGTTCAATGACCGTGGCGCATGTCTGGCCGGCGCGCGGCTGAACGCAGACCTCCGTCCCGGCGTCGTCAAGCTGTCGACGGGCGCCTGGTGGGACCCCGACCGTCCCGGTGAGCCGGACGCGCTCGATCGTCACGGCAATCCGAATGTGCTGACCCGCGACGTGGGCGCGTCGAGCCTGTCGCAGGGCTGCTCGGCTCAGACCTGCCTGGTGCAGATCGAGCGCTTCATCGGTGAGGTTCCGCCGATGCGGGCCTTCGAACCTCCGGCCTTCGTCGGCGCCGGTCGCTGACCGGCGCGCCAGGGCCGGCCGATGCCGTCGGCGTTGACCGACGCATCGAGCACCAGCCTTCTGCGGTCAGCGTCCCGTGAAGGCGGCCGGCCGCTTCTGCACGAAGTGCGCCACGCCTTCCTTGAAGTCTTCACTGGTGAAGCTGCCGATCATCTCGTGGTTGCCCACCTCGATGGCCTGGCGCATCGTCTGCTGACCCACCGCCCAGAGCTGGCGCTTGATGACCGCCATCGATCGTGGCGACACGTTGTCGGCGAGGTCGCTCGCATAGGCGCGCACTTCGGCCATCAGCGCTTCGGGCGCGACGACTCGGTCGACCACGCCGAGCCGCTGCGCTTCGAGCGCATCGAACTTGCGCGCCGACATCAGCAGGTCCAGCGAGGCCGAAAGCCCTGCGATCCGCGGCAGCGTGTAGCTGATCCCGTGTTCGGCAATCAGCCCGCGGCGTGCGAAGGCGGTGGTGAACTTGGCCTCGCTTGAGGCGAAGCGCTGATCGCAGTACAGCGCGTACACCAGGCCCAGGCCGGCGCAGGCTCCGTTGATGGCCGCGATGATCGGCTTGGGCACCGCCGGAAAGTACGAATGCGTGGTCTGGTAATCGGGGCTCGAGTCGGCATCGAAGGGCTTGGCCGCGGGGGGCGGCGAGTTGCTCGAGCCCGACTCGGCCGTGCCGCCCTTGGCGCTGATGTTCGTCAGGTTGTTCATGTCCGCGCCGGCACAGAACCCGCGCCCTGCACCGGTGAGCACGATCACGCGCACGCCCGGATCGTCGGTGGCCGCACGCATCGCCGCGCGCATCTCGTCGCCCATGGTGCCGGTGTACGCGTTCAGTCGGTCGGGACGGTTCATCGTGATGGTCGCGATGCGGCCGGACACGTCGTACAGGATCTCGGTGTAGCTCATGGCGAATCTCCTTCGGTGAAACGGGTTGCGGCGACGCGGTCGCGCCTGCCGGAGGTGACTGATCAGGACTTCAGCAGCCGCCGCAGCACCTTGCCCGCGCCGGTGGCGGGCAGTGCATCGCGGAATTCGATGAAGCGCGGAACCTTGTAGGCCGACATGTTCTCGCGGCTCCAGGCGATGATGGACTCGGCGCTCAGATCGCCTGCCGCGCCGGGGCGCGGCACGATGACTGCCTTGACGACCTCTCCCTTGGCGTCATCGGGAACCCCGATGACGGCCGCAGCCGCGATGCCTGGATGACGGATCAGCAGGGTCTCGACCTCTTCGGGGAACACGCTGTAGCCCGAGACCTTGATCATCTCCTTGAAGCGGCCCATGAACGTCAGGTAACCGTCGGCGTCCAGACGGCCCATGTCGCCGGTGTGAACCCACCCGTTGCGCAGGGTGCTGGCAGTGGCTTCGGGCTTGTTCCAGTAGCCCTTGAAGTTGCCGGGGCTGCGCAAGGTGATTTCGCCGGCCTCGCCGAACGGCCGTTCCACGCCGGTGTCGGGATCGACGATCCGGCATTGCACGCCGGGCGCGAGCCGGCCGTGACAGCCCCATCGCACCGCATCGCTGGGCATGACGGTGTCGCAGGTGTGGGTCTCGGACAGTCCGTACGCCGCTTCGTAGCAGAGTGCGCCGCCGGTGAACTCGCGCCACTGTTCGGACAGCGGTTCGGTCAGCGTGATGCCGAAGCTCGTCGCCGGGTTCAGGCGCAGCGAGCGCAGGTCGTAGCGAGCGGCATCGGGCACCTGCATCACGGCCACATTCATCGGGGCGATGCTGTACCACCAGGTGACGCGATAGTGATCGATGGCCTGCAGCACGGCGACGGGATCGAAGCGGAACAGCAGCACCGACGTGCAGCCCGCGTAGACGGTCGCATCGATGCCCATCAGCATGCCGGCGATGTGATACAGCGGCGCGATCGCCAGCAGCATGTCGTCGCCGCGAATTCCGTTGCAGTCGGCCGTGACGCCGGTCTTGAAGAGCGCATTGCGGTGCGTGAGCATCGCGCCCTTGGGCAGGCCGGTGGTGCCCGAGGTGTAGGTCATCAGGGCCACATCGTCCAGGGCGATCTCGCGTTGTGGCGGCCGGCTGGCCGACGGCACGGCGGCAATCGCTTCCATGAAGTCGAGCGTGCCGTGGGGCCGGGTCCGCGGCGCGCGCAACTCGTCCGGGATGCCGATCGCGGGCTGGTCGGGCAGCAGTTCGGCGTAGTGGGTGCAGAAGACGCAGGCCACCTCCGTGTTCGCCTGGACCGAGGCGAGCACCGGATGCAGATTGTCGGCTGCCACCACCACGCGTGCGCCCAGATCGCGGAGCTGATATTCGAGCTCGGCCGACTTGAACAGCGGACCGCAGGGCCCGACGACGGCGCCGAGCTTCTGGATCGCAAAGTGGGCGACGATGTACTGCGGGCAGTTGTTCATGAACAGTGCCACCCGGTCGCCGGGCACGACCCCGTGTTGTGCCAGGCAGATCGCGAAGGCGTCGCTCCAGGCATCGAGCTCGCCATAGGTGATGGCGCGCCCGTACCAGATGAAGGCCGGCTTGTCGGGCTGGCTGCGCGCATGCAGCCGCAGG
>DAONCJ010000265.1:0-5616 GCA_035401985.1 Burkholderiaceae bacterium
CAGATTTTCGAGCACCCCGACAATGAAGCCGCCGATCACCGCGCCCCAGGGGTTGTCGATGCCGCCCAGCAGCGCGCCGGCAAACCCGTACAGCAGGATGCCCGACATCATGTTGGGGTCGAGGTAGACGATGGGAGCGACCATCATGCCGGCCACCGCCCCGATGGCGGCAGCCAGCCCCCAGCCCATCGCCAGCATCCACGACACCCGGATTCCCACCAGCCGCGCCGAGTCGGGGTTCTGCGCAGCCGCACGCATCGCCAGCCCGAGCGGAGTGAAGCGGAAGAACGAGAACAGCAGCGCCAGCACGCACAGCATCACGCCGACCGAGCCGACCTCATGGGCGTTGAAATACTTCGTCGCCAGCCCGGACTCCTTGGGGAACGGCGTCGGAAACGCCTTGATGGTGTGCTCGAAGATCCACCCGGCCAGCGCGTTGAAGATCACCAGCAGGCCGATGAATACGATCACGTTGGTCAGCGCCGGCGCCTTCTCGACCGGCTTGAGGATGATGCGCTGGATCAGCACACCGCCCACAAACGAGATCGCCACAGTCAGGAAGAAAGCCGCCCAGTAGGGGATGCCGGCCTGGATCAGCGCCCATGCGATGAAGGTGCTGAAGGTGGCCATCTCGCCCTGGGCGAAATTGATGTGGTGAGTGGCCTGATAGATCATGACCAGGGCGAGAGCGACCGAGGCATAGATGCCCCCGTTGGCCAGGCCCGCGAAAATCTGATGTAGGAGTGCTTCCATGGATGGCTTCCGTTGCAGTCTCAGTAGCCCAGATACACGCGGCGGACGGTCTCGTCGTTCTTGATCGTCTCGCAGGGTCCGGAGATGGCCACACGGCCGGTTTCGAGCAGGTAGGCTTCATCGGCCAGATCGAGCGCCAGCGAGGCATTCTGCTCGACCAGCAGCATGCTCACCTGATCCTGCTGATTGATCTCGCGCATGATCCGGAAGATCTCGGCGACGATCAGCGGAGCCAGTCCGAACGAGGGTTCGTCCAGCAGCAGCAGCTTCGGGCGCAGCATCAGCGCCCGGCTGATCGCGAGCATCTGCTGCTCGCCGCCCGACAGGGTGCCCGCCTGCTGCATCCGCCGCTCTTTCAGCCGCGGAAAGCGTGCATACATCTTCTCGATGTCGCGCGCGACTTCGGCCTTGTCCTTGCGCGTGAACGAACCCAGCTTGAGGTTTTCTTCGACGCTCAGGCCGGTGAACGTGCCACGACCATCCGGCACGTGGGCAACGCCCATCCGAACCACCGCCTCGGTGGCTCGCCCGATCACTTCCTCGCCGCCGATCTTGATGCTGCCGGTGGTGCGCACCGTCTGGCACAGGGCGCGAAGCGTGGTGGTCTTGCCGGCGCCATTGGCGCCGAGAATCGTCGTGATCTTGCCTTGCTCGATCGAGAAATTGATTCCGAACAGAGCCTGCGTCGACCCGTAGGAGGCCGTCAGGTTGGTGACTTCAAGCAGCTTTGGCATCGGCGGGCGCCCCTAGGTAGGCGGCAATCACGTCTGGGTGATTCTGGATGTGGGTGGGCGTTCCCTCGGCGATCTTCTTGCCGAAGTTCAGGGCCACGATGTGATCGGAGACCGACATCACAAGGCTCATGTGATGCTCGACCAGCAGCACCGTGATGTTCAGGCGGTCGCGCACGTCGCGGATCAGATCGCCGAGCCCGTCGAGCTCCTCGTGATTCAGGCCGGCCGCAGGTTCGTCGAGCAGCAGCAGCTTGGGATCGGCCGCCAGGGCACGGGCGAATTCGACCCGCTTCTGGATGCCGAAGGGCAGATCGCCGGCGGCACGCTGGGCGAAGGGCTCGAGCTTCAGGTACGCCATGATCTCGTGAGCGCGAGCGCGCAGGCGCTCTTCTTCGGCACGCACGGAAGGCAGCCACAAGGCGCTGGAGAAAAACCCCGAACCGGACCGGCAATGCGCGCCGATCATCACGTTGCGCTCCACCGACATCGTGCGGAACATCGCGAGGTTCTGGAAGGTCCGGCCGATGCCCAGGGAGGCGATCTCGTGCACCGGTGTCGCGGTGATCGACTTGCCTTCGAAAAGCAGGTCGCCTTCCTGATAGGAATACAGACGGCTCAGGCAGTTGAACAGCGTGGTCTTGCCGGCCCCGTTGGGACCGATCAGACCGCACACGCCGCCATGGGGAACATCGAAGCTGACCGAGTCGAGAGCCACCACGCCGCCGAAGCGCACAGTGATGCCCCGCACACTCAGAAGTGCGTCATTAGCCACCGGTTCCTGTCTCCTCGGGCAATATCCATCCGCCCTGTCATTGTTGGTCGTGGCGAGACCCCGGTCTCGCGAGTCCCGCAGTTATACGGATGTCTCGCTTTCGACGCAAGTTGCCTTCCGTCGGTTCCGCTATCCCGTCCAGCGCACCGCATTTCGCATTTCGAAACGTTCAGCAATAACCCCTCATCTTGTGATGTCGCACCGAACAACAGCTGCGCCCAACCGGCGCAAACTTGGCGCTGCGGGCCCTTCGAGGACAAGGTCAAACCGAGGGGTCACCCCACTCCTTCCGCAAGCAAGGCATGCCGATGACAAGCACGGATCGCAGCGCGCCCTTCAAGCTCACCTACTCGACGATGTTCGACCCGCCGCCCGCGTTGCACGAGCGCTTCGAACAGGCGCTGGACGGCCTCGAACACCGACTGGGCCGGGACCACGCCATGTGGATTGGCGGGCGAGAGGTCCGGGCCGAGCAGAGCTTCGAAGTGCGTTCACCGATCGACCGCAGCCGTCTGCTCGGCCGCTTCGCGCTGGGTCAGGCCGCGCACGCGCAGGCAGCGGTGAATGCGGCGCGCGAGGCCGCACCGGCCTGGGCGGCCACGCCATGGCGTGAGCGGATCGCCCTGCTTCGAAGGGCAGCCGCGCTGATCGAGGAACGGGTGTACGAACTGTCGGCCGCGCTTGCAGTCGAGGTCGGCAAGAACCGGATGGAATCCATCGGCGAAGTTCAGGAAACGGCCGACCTGATCGTCTGGTATTGCGACCAGATGCAAGCCAGCGACGGCTTCATCAAGCTGCTCCCGGACGACCCGCTGTCGGGCTGGAAGAGCCGCAACAGCACACGACTGCGGCCGTATGGCGCCTGGCTGGTGATCGCCCCTTTCAACTTTCCGTTTGCGCTGGCCGGCGGACCGATCGGAGCGGCACTGGCCGCCGGCAACACGGTGGTGTTCAAGGTCGCCAGCGACACCGCCTGGAGCGGCACCCTGCTGATGGAGGTCTTTCGCGATGCCGGACTGCCCGCCGGCGTGGTCAACCATGTCACCGGCGCCGGCGCCACGCTCGGCGAAGCGCTGATCGCAGACCCCGGCGTGGCCGGGGTCACCTTCACCGGCTCGTACGAGGTGGGCATGGAGATCGCCCGGCGCTTCGCGCAAGGTCCGTGGCCGCGGCCCTGCATCGCCGAGATGGGCGGCAAGAACGCGGTCGTGGTCAGCCGCCATGCCGACATCGAACGGGCAGCCACCGGCATCGTGCGCTCGGCCTTCGGGCTTCAAGGGCAGAAGTGCTCGGCCTGCTCGCGCGTGTACGTCGAGCGCCCGGTCGCGGCGGCCTTGCGCGCACGGATGGTGGCGCTGACGCAGGACATCCGGGTCGGCGATCCGACCCTGCGCGAGCACTGGATGGGGCCGCTGATCAACCGGGAAGCGTTCGAGCGCTATCAGCGCTGCGTCAGTCAGCTTCAGCGGCATGGCACGATCGACATCGGCGGCGGCACGCTGGCGCAAGGCGAACTGGCCCGCGGCTGGTATGTGGCGCCCACCATCGGCAGCGCGCCGCGCGACTATCGCCTTTGGCGCGAAGAGAAGTTCATTCCCCTGGTCCTGGTCGGCGAGATCGACAGCGTCGACGAAGGCATCGCGCTGGCGAACGACTCGTCGTATGGCCTGACGGCAGGGTTCTACGGCGCCAGCAGCGAGATCGAAGGCTTCCTCGATCGCATCGAGGCGGGGGTGACCTACGTCAACCGCCCGCAGGGGGCAACGACGGGCGCCTGGCCCGGCTATCAGCCGTTCGGCGGCTGGAAGGGAAGCGGCAGTACCGGCAAGGCCATCGGCTCGTACTGGTATCTGCCCCTGTATATGCGCGAGCAGTCGCGCACCATCGTCGACTGAGCGCTAGAGCGGCTTCTTGATCAGATTGGCGATCTCGCCCACGACACCGCGGCGGAAGGCCATCACGCAGACCACGAAGATGAGGCCCTGGGTCACGGTGACCCATGCGCCGAGCTGCGCCAGGTAGTTCTGCATCGAGATGATGATGGCCGCACCGACGATCGGGCCGAACAGCGTACCCAGACCGCCCAGCAGGGTCATCAGCACGACCTCGCCCGACATCGACCAGTGCACGTCGGTCAGCGAGGCCAGTTGGAAGACCAGAGCCTTCATGGCACCGGCCAGACCCGCCAGCGTGGCTGACAGGATGTACGCCACCAGCTTGTAACGGTCGGTGTCGTAGCCCAGGGACAGCGCCCTCGGCTCGTTTTCGCGAATGGCCTTGAGCACCTGCCCGAACGGCGAATGAACGATCCGCCAGATCATCAGCACCGCCGCGATGAAGATCGTGAAGACCACGCAGTACATCGCGAAATTGCCCGACAGGTCGATCAGACCGAACAGCTTGCCGCGCGGCACCGCCTGGATGCCGTCCTCGCCGCCGGTGAAAGGCGCCTGCAGATAGAAGAAGTAGACCATCTGGGACAGGGCCAGCGTGATCATCGCGAAGTAGATGCCCTGACGGCGGATCGCCAGCAGACCGGTCACCCAGCCCAGCAGGGCGGCACAGGCCGTGGCGAACAGCAGCGCCAGTTCGGGGGTGAAGCCCCAGACCTTGGCCGCATGGGCGGCCGCATAGCCTGAGGTTCCCAGAAACATCGCATGCCCGAAGGACAGCAGCCCGCCGAATCCGATGAGCAGATTGAAGGCGCACGCGAACAGCGCGAAGCACATGACCTTCATCAGGAACACCGGATAAAGAACGGCCGGCCCGATCGCAAAAAATGCGATCAGCACCAGGAAGGCAATTTTCTGGTGGCCCAGGCCGGCGCTTGCGCCTCCGGTTGCGGCAACCGAGATCGATGAGGTGGACATGGCGGTCTGCTGCCTTACTTCTGGGTGCCGAACAGGCCGGCGGGCTTGATCAGCAGAACAATGGCCATGATCACGAAGATCACGGTGTTCGATGCTTCGGGATAAAACACCTTGGTGAGCCCTTCGACCAGGCCGAGGCCGAAGCCGGTGAGGATCGACCCGAGGATCGACCCCATGCCGCCGATCACGACGACCGCGAACACGACGATGATGAGGTCGGCGCCCATCTGCGGGCTCACCTGGTAGATGGGTGCCGCCATCACTCCGCCCAGCGCGGCCAGGCCGACGCCGAAGCCGTAGGTGAGCGTGATCATCCGGGGCACGTTGACCCCGAATGCCTGAACCAGCGACGGGTTCTCGGTGGCCGCCCGCAGATACGATCCGAGCTTGGTGCGCTCCATCACGTACCAGGTGCCCAGGCAAACCACGAGCGAAACGCCGATCACCCAGGCGCGGTAATTCGGCAGGAACATGAAGCCGAGGTTCT
>DAONCJ010000266.1:0-5603 GCA_035401985.1 Burkholderiaceae bacterium
GCCGGTCGGGCACTTCTCGGTGCACAAGGGCGCGATGATGGCGGGCGGCGCCTTCTTCGACATCGACATCACCGGCGTCGGGGCGCACGGCGCGCGTCCCGAGTCATCGGTCGATCCGCTGTTGGTCGGCGTGCAGATCGCCAGCACGCTGCAGACCATCGTGTCGCGCAATCTGCGTCCGGTGGACACCGCGGTGCTGTCGGTCACCCAGTTCCATGCCGGAGACGCCTACAACGTCATTCCCCAGACCGCACGCCTGTCGGGCACGGTGCGGGCGTTCTCCAACGAAACCATGACCATGATCGAGCGCAACATGCGGCGCGTGGTGAAGGGCGTCGCCGAGTCGATGGGCGCAAGCGCCGAACTGGACTTCCGCGTCAACTTCGCGCCGCTGATCAACGATCTCGAGCAGGCAGCGTTCGCACAGTCGGTCTGCGAGGAGCTGGTCGGTGCCGACAAGGTGGCCACCAACATGCCGCTGGTCATGGCCTCCGAAGACTTCTCGTACATGCTCGAGCAGGTGCCCGGCTGCTTCGTGAACATCGGCAATGGCGACGTCGAAGGTTCGTGCGAGGTGCACAACCCCGGATACGACTTCAACGACGCAGCACTGCCGCTGGGGGCCAGCTTCTTTGCGAGGGTGGTCGAGCGCAAGCTGGCGCCGGCCTGAGTCGCGGCGGTGAGCCACGAGCATCCGCCGGTGCCCTGCACGGGCATCGGCATCCCGCGCAGCGGCTCCTTCGACCCGCAGGCCTTCGAGGCCGCCATCACCGCGCTGCTCTCGGCCTGCGGCGTGTCGCCCGAGGGCGCGCACACCGGGCGCACGCCCCAGCGGGTGCGCGAGCTGTGGGAGCGCCGCCTGCTGGGCGGCTATGCGATGGATCCGGCTCAGGCGCTGGGCGAAGGGTTTGCCGATACCCGCTCGGACATGGTCATCGTGCGCGGCATCGCGGTACACGGCGTCTGCCCGCATCACCTGGTGCCGTTTCGGGGCGTCGCCCATGTCGGCTATGTGCCTGGCGGACGCCTGCACGGCTTCGGGCGGATCGCGCGCATGGTCGATGCGATCGGCCACCGGTTCACCTACCAGGAATGGCTGACGCGCGACATCGTCGACGCACTGCGCCAGCACGGCCATGCGCGCGGCGCGGCCTGCGTGATCGAAGCCGAACAGCTGTGTCTGCTGCTGGGCGAAGACCGGCGCGGCGACGAGCGCGTCGTCACCCAGGCGTTTGCCGGCTGCTTCGAATCCGATCCGCAGTTGCGCAGCGAGTTCATGCGGGTGCTGCCGGCGCGCTGATGCCGCCTCGGGCGTCGGAACACCCGGCGCGCAAACATCCGCATAGCGAGCCGCGGAGATTGCCGGGCCGGTGTCATTCACCGCTAGAATCGCCGGCTCGACGCCAATCGCCAGCCGGGCGCAGCCCACCGTCAGCGACGGGCTCGCGAGGCCCCTCGGGCCCGATATTCATCCGACACACCGCCGCGGCAACGCCGCAGGGAGACAACAGCATGGGTCAGTTCATCGAGCTTCAATCGGCCGACGGCCACCGCTTCCAGGCCTATGTCGCGCAGCCTGCCGGCAAGGCGCGCGGCGCCATCGTGGTGGCCCAGGAAATCTTCGGCGTGAACAGCCACATCCGGGCCGTCACCGACGGATACGCGGCCGATGGTTATCTCGCCATTGCCCCCGCGCTGTTCGATCGCGCCCAGCGCGGCTACGACACCGGCTATGCGCCCGATGAAATCCAGGCCGGCGTGGCCGTGATGCAGAAGGTCAGCCTGGACGACGCGATGCGCGATGTGCAGGCCTGCGTCGATCACGTGGCGGGCGCCGGCAAAGTCGCCATCGTCGGCTATTGCTGGGGCGGCACCGTGGCCTGGGTCGCGGCGGCCAAGGTGTCGGGCCTGGCCTGCTCGATCCCCTACTACGGCGGCGGCATCTACGGCCAGATCGCCTCGCAGCCGAAGTGCCCGGTGATGTTCCAGTTCGCCGATCAGGACAAGTCGCCCACGCTCGCCCAGGCCCACGAGATCGCCGCTGCGCATCCGCAGGCGATCACCCATATCTATCCCGCGCAGCATGGCTTCAATTGCGACCAGCGCGGCTCGTACGATGCGCCCAGCGCCGCATTGGCTCGCCAGCGCGCGCTCGAATTCCTCGCCCGACACGTCGGCTGACACGCAAGGACGCATGCGATGCAAGTGGTTCGCGGCATAGCCGAACTCCGGGGCGCCCTGGCGGGCTCCAGAACGACCAGCCTGGTGCCCACGATGGGCAACCTGCACGAGGGTCACCTGTCGCTGGTGCGCAGCGCGCGCAGCCATGGCGGGCCCGTGGTCGCGAGCATCTTCGTGAACCGCCTGCAGTTCGCGCCGCATGAGGATTTCGACTCGTATCCGCGCACCTTCGAGCGCGATTGCGAACTGCTGCGCGGCGCCGGCTGCGACATCGTCTTTGCTCCAGGTGAACGCGACCTCTACCCCGAGCCGCAGGGCTACAAGGTGCATCCGCCGCCCGAGCTCGGCGACATCCTCGAGGGCGAGTTCCGGGCCGGCTTCTTCATCGGCGTGTGCACCGTGGTCCTCAAGCTGTTCAACGCGGTCCAACCGCGTGTCGCGGTGTTCGGCAAGAAGGACTACCAGCAGCTGATGGTGATCCGCGCGATGGTTCGCCAGCTCGCGCTGCCGATCGAGATCGTCGCCGGCGAGACCGAGCGTGCGCCCGACGGTCTGGCGCTCAGTTCACGCAACGGCTACCTGAGCGAGCGCGAGCGGGCCGATGCGATCGAGCTGTGGCGCGCGCTGTCCGGGCTGCGCGATGCGGTGCTGGCGGGCGGACGTGACCTTGCGGCGATGGAGGCGGCAGCGGCCGCCGCGCTGCGTTCGCGCGGCTGGCAGCCCGACTACCTGACGGTGCGGCGCTGCCACGACCTGCGCGCACCAGACGCCGCGCAGATCGACGGCGGCGAACCGCTGGTGGTGCTGGGCGCCGCGAAGCTGGGCACGACGCGGCTGATCGACAACCTCGAGTTCTCGAAGGTCGGCTGACGTCGTTCAGCGTGCAGGCCTGCTTCGGCCCGCTGTGCTCGTTCAGCCCTGCGCGATCCGCAGGCCGTGCTCGCGCGTCGCGTGGAACTGCACCTCGGGCCAGCGCTCTTCGGTGACCTGCAGGTTGTAGCGATTGCTGGCCAGGTACACGGGGTTCTCGTCGACATCGCGGCCCATCTTGGCCGCCTGCTCGCGCTCGAAGCGCTTGCGCACATCGTCGTTGGGGAAGATCAGCCAGCGCGCGGTGTGGATGTCGGCCGCGTCATAGACCGCATCGACCTTGTATTCGGTGGCCAGACGCTGCGCGACGATCTCGAACTGCAGCACGCCCACGGCACCGAGCAGCAGATTGCCCGTCTCGGTCTCGAAGACCTGGATAGCGCCCTCTTCGCCCAGCTCGAGCAGCCCCTTTTGAAGCTGCTTCGACTTGAAGGGATCGCGCGGCCGAGCGATGCGGAACAGCTCGGGCGCGAAATAGGGAATGCCGCGAAAGCTGAGCGCCTCGCCCTCGGTCAGCGTGTCGCCGATCTGCAGCTGCCCGTGGTTGTGAATGCCGATGATGTCGCCGGCGACCGCGTCCTCGCTGGCCACCCGCTCGTTGGCCATGAAGGTCAGCGCATTGCCGATCTTCATGTCCTTGGCGGTGCGCAGATGGCGCACCTTGATGCCGGGCGCATAGCGACCCGAGCACACGCGGAAGAAGGCAATGCGGTCGCGGTGCTTGGGATCCATGTTGGCCTGGATCTTGAACACGAAGCCGCTGAAGGGCGCCTCGACCGGCTGCACGATGCGAAGCGTGCCGTCGCGCGGCTGCGGCGGCGGCGCCCAGTCGATCAGCGCCTGCAGCACCTCCTGCACACCGAAGTTGTTGATGCCCGAGCCGAAGAACACCGGCGACTGCGTGCCGGCCAGGAAGCGGTCGAGCGACAGCGGCTCACTGGCGCCGCGGATCAGCTCGACGTCGTTGCGCAGGTCGGCCACTTCGTTGGGGTACAGCTCATCGAGCCGCGGGTTGTCCAGACCCGTGATCATTTCGCCTTCGTCGCTGAGCCGCTCCTGGCCCGCGTTGAAACGCATCAGCCGGTCGTTCTGCAGATGGAAGACGCCACGGAAGAACTTGCCCATGCCCACCGGCCAGGTGACCGGCGCGCAATCGATGTGCAGCACCGACTCGATCTCCTCGAGCAGCTCCACCGGCGGGCGCACCTCGCGGTCGAGCTTGTTCACGAAGGTGATGATCGGCGTGTTGCGCAGCCGGCAGACTTCGAGCAGCTTGATGGTCTGTGCCTCGACGCCCTTGGCGGCATCGATGACCATCACGACCGCGTCGACGGCCGTCAGCACGCGGTAGGTGTCCTCGGAGAAGTCCTGGTGACCGGGCGTGTCGAGCAGGTTGATCACATGCCCGGCGTACTCGAACTGCATCACCGAACTGGTGACCGAGATGCCCCGCTGCTTCTCGACCTCCATCCAGTCCGACGTGGCGTGGCGAGCGCTCTTGCGGCTCTTGACCGTGCCGGCCATCTGGATGGCGCCGCCGAACAGCAGCAGCTTTTCGGTCAGCGTCGTCTTGCCCGCGTCCGGGTGCGAAATGATGGCAAACGTTCTGCGGCGCAGAACGTCGCGCTCGAGTTCCTGGGCGCTCACCGCGCCTCCTGCTTCGTGGGGTAACCCGCGATTCTACCGGGCCGGCTGAAGCAGCCGTGCACGCAAAGCCCAATCGAGCAGCACCAGTTGTCCCTGGACCATCTCCTGGCCCAGCGAAAAGGCGTCCGGCGGCGGCAGTTCCAGATAGGCGTCGCCCTCGGTGTGCTCCACCACCACCTTCATGCCGGCCTTGCGGGCGATGTGCATCATCGCGCCGTTCTCGGCCAGGCAGTGCATGAAGAGCTCGATCGTGCCGCGGTTGCGGGCCCGCAGCACCGCCCGGTCGAACATCGCCTGCGCCAGGCCCTTGCCCCTATGCGCGGGCAGCACGCTCAGGCCGATTTCGGCAGCGTCCGGCCAGCAGGCAAGGTGCGTGACCCCGCACAGGCTGCCGTCGTCATCGCGCACGCCGAACACGGTGTCGCGGTCGAAGTCGATTCCCTCGATGTAGGTTCGAAGCCGGTCGCTGCTGACCGCGTGGCCGAAGCGCAGGCCGCGGTCGCGCGCATCGAGGCGCTCGAAATGGGTGATCAGCTCTTCCCGGGAGGAAGGGCCGAGCGCATGGACTAATCCAGGCATGTGCGGCTCCAGTGGGACGGGAAGGATCACCATACGCCGTGATATGTTGCAATGCAACATAAGCGCTAGAGCGGAGTGCCTATTCCGTTCGCCAGCGTGGCATCGCGCTCGTGCAGTTAGTGCTCGCTATCTCGGACTTCCTTTTAATCAAGCCATCGCGCGACCGACTACGGCACCGATCGCGATAAGCAGTCCCGAGACCACCTCCAGCCTGACCGTGTCGAACAGAACCTCGGTCAGCGCTTCACCGCCCCTCGCCGTGCCTATCCGCGCGCGCAGGCGAAGGGCCCAAGGCAGCGCCAGCAGCGGCAGAAGCAGCAACGGCC
>DAONCJ010000267.1:0-5587 GCA_035401985.1 Burkholderiaceae bacterium
CACCGCCGAGGAAAAACATCGGCACGAACACGATACAGATGGCCAGCGTCGAGACAAAAGCCGGCACCGCAATTTCACCCGCGCCTTCCAGGATGGCCTCATGCAGACCAGTCCCCATATGCAAATGGCGCTCGATATTCTCGATGGTCACGATCGCCTGGTCGACCAGGATGCCGACGGAAAGCGCCAGACCGCCCAGCGTCATCAGGTTCAGGGTTTCGCCGAGCATCTTGAGGATCAGGATCGACGCCAGGATCGACAACGGAATGGTCAGCGCGATGATCAGCGTGCTGCGCCAGTTGCCCAGGAACAGCAGCACCATCGCTGCGGTCAGCGCCGCCGCGATGACCGCCTCGAGGACCACGCCCGTCACCGCCGCCTTGACGAAGACCGACTGGTCGAACAGCGGCGTGACCGTGATATCGGCGGGCAGCAGCGTGGTCACGCGGGGCAGCAGCGCACGCAGCTTGCTGACGATGTCCAGTGTCGAAGCGCCGCCGTTCTTCAGCACCGACAGCAGCACGCCGCGCGCACCATCCTGGCGCACGATGTTGGTCTGCGGCGAGAAGCCGTCGCGCACCTGCGCCACATCGCGCAGATACGTGGTGGTGCTGCCCGAAGAGCGCACCGGCAGGTCACCCAGCCCGGAGATCGCATCGGGCGAGCCGTTCATGCGCACCGTGTACTCGGTGGAACCGAATTTGGCCGTGCCGGAGGGCAGGATCAGATTCTGCAGTCCGATCGCATTGACCACGTCGGCCGGCGACATGCCGCGCGCCTGCAGGGCGGTCGTGTCGAGGTCGACCGAAATCACCCGGTTCTTGCCGCCATAGGGAAACGGGACGGCCGCCCCCGGAATCGTGATGAGCTGCGGGCGCAGCACATTGATCGCGTTGTCGAACACCGTCTGCTCGGGCAGCGTCGGACTCGACAGCGCCAGCTGGATCACCGGAATGCTGGACGCCGAGTACTTGATGACCAGCGGCGGCGTGATGCCCGGCGGCAGCTGGCGGACCTGGGTCTGCATCGCCGCGACGACCTGGGCGATCGCCGTCTGGATGTTGGCGGTCGGCTGAAAGAACACCTTGATGACGGTGACGCCCTGCAGCGACTGGGACTCGATATGCTCGATGTCGCTGACCGTGGTGGTCAGGCCGCGCTCGCTTTGCGCGGCAATGCGCTGCCCCATCTCCTGGGCAGACAGGCCGTTGTAGTTCCAGATGATGCTGACGACCGGAATGTTGATTTCCGGAAAGATGTCGGTCGCCATGTTCAGCAGCGCGAACGGCGTTGCCAGAACGATAAGCATCGCCATCACGATGAACGTGTAAGGGCGACGCAGCGCCAGCCGGACCATCGACATCGGGGATTTGCTCAAGAAGGGCGGGCTCGGGTCGGACCCTGCCGCATCATAGGGAAGGCCGGGTTTCTTGTCATGGCGCGCGCGGCGCGGCGCAATTCACGCAGTCCGGCCGCCTCGGTACCGAAGAAAGCTTTTGCGCAAAGCCTACTGGCCAAATCGCTCTTCCAGATAGTCGAGCAGCGTGCGAACGGTCTGCGCTTCGCCTCCCGCGGGACGTCCGGGGCGCGTACTTTCGTTGCCGGCGTACAGATCGATGTGCAGCCAGGGCACCGTATCGGGCACGAAGTCGGCCAGGAACAGCGCTGCGTTGATGGCGCCTGCCATCGGGCCCTTGCCGGTATTGACGATGTCCGCGACGTCGCTTTCGATGCCGGCGTGATACGGCTGCCAGAGCGGCATATGCCACATCGGATCGTGCAGCCGAAAGCCGCGGTCGACCAGGCTGCGCGCCAGCTCGGTGCTGCGGCTGAACAGCGCGGGCAGCTGCGGACCGAGGGCCACCCGCGCGGCGCCGGTCAGAGTCGCCATGTCGATCATCAGCGCCGGCTTTTCCTGCGCGCCATAGGCCAGCGCGTCGCACAGGATCACGCGACCCTCTGCATCAGTATTGCCGATCTCGATCTTCACGCCGGCGCGCGTGGTGATCACGTCGCCTGGCCGATACGCATTGCCGGAGATGGCGTTCTCGACGGCCGGGATCAGCAGATGCAGACGCACCGGCAGACCCAGTCCCATCACCAGATCAGCCAGCGCCAGCGCGGTGGCCGCGCCGCCCATGTCCTTCTTCATCTGGCGCATGCCCTCGGGGCCCTTGATGTTCAGGCCGCCGGTGTCGAAGCACACGCCCTTGCCCACGAGGGTGAGCTTCGGATGCTTGGGGTTGCCCCAGGTCAGTTCGGCCAGCCGCGGCTCGCGCGCCGCGGCCCGTCCCACCGCGTGAATGGCCGGAAAGCCGGCCGTCAGCAGCGCCTCGCCCACTGTCTCCTTGAACTTGGCGCCATGCGCGTTAGCGACGCTGCGCACCGCCTCGGCCAGTTCGGCCGGGCCGAGGTGCTCGGCCGGGGTATTGATCAGATTGCGCGCCGCGCAGATGGCCGCCGCGACCCGCAGGCCGCGCGCCGCTGCGTCGCTCTTGGCCATCTGCAGCGTTCCCGGCGCGCGACGGGGCAGCTTGTACGCATTGAAGCCATAGCAGCCCAGCGACCAGGACAGCGCCGCGGCCTGGGCGTCGATGGCCAGGGCGGAGTCATCCAGGCGATAGCTGCCGGTGGGCAGCACGCGCGGCAGGGCCGACAGCGCGTAGGGATGCGCTGCACCGTGCACACCGGCCCAGACCGACTGGAGCGCGCCCTTGTCGTCGGGCAGCAGCACATGGGTGTCGGGAGCGCCATCGAATCCGACGGTCGAGAACCAGCGGCGGGTTGCCGCCGGCAGAGCGCCGGCGATGGCCTTGAACGTGGCACGGTCAGTGGTATGGATGGGCGTGGCGCTGGTTGAAAGCTTGGTCTTCAGTTCAACGGACATCGGGCGTTCCGGGGTGGTGTTGAAAGATCCGGCCACCCTGGCGGCAGCGAGGCGGTCGTCGCGACGATCGAATCGATGCTGCCGCGTATCGCGCATACTGCCAGTGGCACCGCCCGGGCGCACCGCATGACCGATCCAATCCATCGCATTCCCACGGCCCGCCGTCGCACTTTGGCAAAAGTCGGTGCGCTCGCCGGGCTCGGCACACTGCCGGCGGCCTGCCGCCCGCTGCAGCCGCCCGTTTCCGACTCCGCAGGTTTCCGCATTCCCGGAGATTTCGAACCGGCTCATGCGCTCTGGCTGAGCTTTCATCCCGGGCATGCCGAACTGACCGCCTCACTGGTGCAGACACTGCACGGACAGGCCAGGCTCAAGTTCCTTCTGCCCGACGAGGGCACGGCCGCCGAAGCGCGCCGCTTCTTCAGCCAGCGCGGCATCCGCACCGACGGCATCGAGTGGTTTCAGGATCCGGGTGCGATGTTCTTCCTGCGGGACGCGGCGGTTTTCGCCACGGGTCCGCAGCGCCGGCTGGGTGTGGTGGATTTCCGATGGAATCAGTACGGCCTGCCGGCCTGGTGCGCGCTTCGCCATGAACGCAACATGGAACTTGCGGCCCGGTGTCTGGGTGACGATTCGGCCCTGCGCAACGATCTGGACCGTTCAATTGCTCGCCTGACCGACGCGCGAATCGTCGAGTCGGGGCTGTTCATCGAAGGCGGGGGGATCGAAAGCAATGGCAATGGGCTGATGATCGCCAACGAGGCCCTGATGACGCAGCGCAATCCCGGACGGTCCCTTGCCGAACTGGAGCGCGCATACCTCGAATTGCCGGGAGTCAGAAAGGTGGTCTGGCTCCGGGAAGGCCTGGCCGAAGATCCGCTGCAGCGCGGCACGATCGTCGGCAACCACGTCGGCTGGGGGACGGGCGGGCACACCGACGAATTCGTCCGTTTTGCCGACCCCCGCACCGTGCTGCTGGCGTGGCCCGACGACGCCGACGCCGCCGCCCACCCGGTGGCGCGGCTCACCCGGCAGCGCATGCAGCGCAACGCCGACATCCTGTCGCGCGCGACCGATGCCGACGGGCAGCCGCTGCGGCTGCTGAAGGTGCCGACGCCGCGGATCATCGAGCGGCGCGTGTTCCTGTCGGCCGCCGCGGACCGCATGCGCTCGGAGGGCTGGACTGCCGACTACTTCCCGCCGCAGGAGCGCCGGCGGGAAGGCGACCCGGTGATGCAGGTCGCCTGCGCAAGCTACCTGAACTTCGTCGTGGCCAACGGCGTGGTCGTGGCGCCCGGCTATCTGGCGCACGGCACGCCGCGCAGCACCCAGGAGCGGGTGGGACGGATATTGGCGGACGCGTTTGGCGGCCGTCAGATCCGGTTCGTCGATTCCATCACGGCCAACTGGGTCGGCGGGGGCCTGCATTGCGCCACCCTGAACGAGCCGCAGCGGACATAGCGCGACCCACCGCGGACCCGCCGCTCCGCCCAGTCCGTTCTGATCAGGCAGCGGCCATCTGACGACAGGCGTCTGCACAGCGCTCGCAGGCGCGCGCGCATTGCTGGCAATGCTCATGCTGGTGCCTGGCGCATTCCTGGCCACAGGCCTGGCAGATTTGCGCGCAAATCTGACAGATCGACCCTGCAAATTCGCTGCCGCGGGCCATGGTGCCCGCGGCCGTGCGGCAGATCGCGGCGCAATCCATGTCCAGCGCAATGCATCGCGCCATCATGGCCACGTCCTGCTCCTGCAGGCAGGCGCTCGCGCAATAATCACAGGCATCCGCACAGGCACTGAGCGCCTCGAGACCGGCTTTGATTTTCGGCGTCATCGGGGTTCCTTCACGTTGGGGCTGTGTTGGCGACGCGTCGCGCTGCCGCCCTGCCATTGAAAACGGCGGCTGCGGCAGCGGGCGGATCGCACCCGACTCGACCGAGCGGGCTGTGCCGTCCGGCAAGGAACGCGCCCGTGTGCCCGAGGGGTTATTCGGCCTTGCGCCGCGCTCCGGACGCAGCCCGCCGCCGCGACCTCAGTCTGCCGCGGGCAGCACCAGGGCGGCCCGCAGCCCACCGAGGTCGGCGCTGCCCAGTGTGAGGTCACCTCCATAGAGACGGGCCAGGTCGGCGACGATGGCAAGACCCAGTCCGCTGCCTGGTCCCGCTTCATCCAGTCGGACGCCGCGCTGCAGCACCCGTACCCGATGTTCGGGGGCGATGCCCGGGCCGTCGTCGTCGACCGTGATGGAGAGCCGGCTTCCTTCACGCGCGACGCGGACGGTCACTGTGGTGCGGGCACTGCGACAGGCATTGTCGAGAAGGTTGCCGAGCATCTCCTGCAGGTCCTGCTCTTCGCCGGCAAACGCCAGATCCGGCGGCACCGCATCGCGGCCCAGGTCGAGATGCCGGTCGGCATGCAGCCGGTCCATCGCGTGCAGCAGGCTGCCAAGGACCGGATCGATGCGCGTGATCTGTCCCGGCAGTCGTTGCGTGGCCGCGGCCCGCGCCCGAGCGAGATGCCACTGCATGTGACGCTCGGCCAGCCGGACCTGCTCGCCCACCAGCGTCGGGAATTCCGAAGGCCCCTCGCGGCGGGCCGCCTGGGCAAGGATGGCCAGTGGTGTCTTCAGCGCATGCGCCAGGTTGCCGGCGTCCGCGCGTGCGCGCTCCACCAGTTCGGCGTTGCGGTCGAGCACGCCGT
>DAONCJ010000268.1:0-5566 GCA_035401985.1 Burkholderiaceae bacterium
ATTCGAAACCCATTTCCCGCGCCGCTTCACCAGCGCCATGAAGCTGCTGCAGCTGCTGCCCTACCGGGCCTATTTCTCGGTGGTGAGGCGGATCACCGCCAGCGAGGCGGCACTTGGGGCGCCGCCCGCTTTTGCACCAGGGGCGCCGATCGTGGTGCCGGCCGTCGCGCAGGCGACAGGCCCGTCGCAGAACATGGCAGCTCGCCCGGCGACCCCGCCCGGCCCGCGCCTTGCGCGCGCCCGCAATGGAAGGAGCGCTCCCCGATGACCCGCCCTGTCCCGGATGAACTGACCCGTCCTGTCCTGGATGAACCCGCGCCGGCATCCTCGACCCCGGCGCAGCGGATCGTCGATTTCTTCGAGGGACTGACACCGGCCGGCCTGACCCGCATCGACCAGATCTACACCCCCGACGCCTGGTTCAAGGATCCCTTCAACGAAGTGCAGGGCCGGGCGGCGATCACGGCCATCTTCAGCCACATGTTCATCCAGGTGGCGCAGCCGCGATTCATCGTGCACGACCGGGTCGGCGATGGGCAGCAGCTGTTCCTGACCTGGGATTTCGAGTTCCGGCGCGGCAGCGGCGCACTGATGCGCATCCGCGGCGCCAGTCACCTGCGCCTGAATGCGCAGGGTCTGGTGCGCTGGCATCGTGACTACTGGGACGCAGCCGAGGAGCTCTACGAGAAGCTGCCACTCATCGGACCACTGATGCGATGGCTGAAAAGGCGGGCAAGCACCTGATGGACTCCCGCGCCCGGATGGGTAGAATGTCAGGTTGACTATCGGGAACGTTCATGCTCTACCCAGAACTCTTCAAGTCGTTCGAACGGGTGCGGTGGAATTTCGACACCGACATCCCATGGGATCGCTTCGACCCGTCGCTGCTCAGCGACGAGCAGGCGCAAACCATCAAGATGAACGCAATCACTGAATGGGCCGCCCTGCCGGCGACCGAGATGTTCCTGCGCGACAACCGCGACGACAGCGACTTCTCGGCGTTCATGTCGGTGTGGTTCTACGAAGAGCAGAAGCACGCGCTGGTCTTGATGGAATACCTGCGCCGCTTCCGGCCCGACCTGCTGCCGACCGAGGAAGAACTGCACGCGGTGCGCTTCGAGTTCGATCCGGCGCCGGCGCTGGAAACGCTGATGCTGCATTTCTGCGGCGAGATCCGCCTGAACCACTGGTATCGCTGCGCGGCCGACTGGCATTCAGAGCCGGTCATCAAGCACATCTACGACATCATCTCCCGCGACGAAGCGCGTCACGGGGGCGCCTATCTTCAATACATGAAGCGGGCGATCGGGCAGTTCGGCGACAGCGCTCGCGCCGCGTTCGCCAAGATCGGCGTGCTGATGGCCAGCGCCAAGCGCACGGCCAAGGCCCTGCACCCGACCAACCTGCATGTGAACAAGGCGCTCTTTCCCAACGACACGGTGCAAAGCCGCCTGCCCGAGCCGGCCTGGCTCGAGCACTGGCTCGACGAGCAGATCCGCTTCGACGCCACCTGGGAGGGCAAGGTGATGGACCGCATCCTTCACAACCTGTCGCTGCTGTTCGAAAGCAGCTTCAAGTCGGTCCAGGACCTCAACCGGTACCGCCGCGAACTCAACAGCCGCGTCGCCGCAGGCGCCGCCTGACCCGGCATACCCTGCCGGTCATCGGCGGGGGCGCGGCAGACCGCGCCCGACGGAATAAGCGCCGGCCCCAGCGCGTTCGTGCGGTTATCAGGGGAGCCGTGGGCACCCCGGCGCTCGGGACACACAATGAGGGCAGCAGGTCCGGTGCACACGCTTGTGTGGCAGCCGGTATATTCGGTCCATCGCACGTTTGCGGACGAGGCGCCCGGCATCGCGGCGCCACGCCGCAGTGCCATGCTGCACACGCCAATCGCTCCCGTTTCCGTGACCCTTCCTGACGCTCAGTTCTCGTCGGCCCTGCTGCAGCTGCTGCCCCGCCTGCGGCGCTATGCGCGCATGCTGACGCAGGACACCGCCAGTGCCGACGACCTGGTGCAGGACACCATCGAACGCGCCTGGGTGCATCACCAGCAGTGGCAGCCGGGGTCGGACCTGCGCGCCTGGCTGTTCTCCATCCTGCACAACCGGCGGATCGACCTGCTGCGCAGCTCCCAGCGCATGCAAAGCCTCGATGACGATTCCGCTCCCCTGACGCTCGACGACATCTCCAGCCAGCCAGCCCCCGCCGACGACCGCCTCGGGGCGATCGATCTCCAGCGCGCCTTCGAGCGGCTGAGCGACGAACACCGCGAGGTGCTGGTCCTGATCGCCGTCGAACAGCTGTCCTACGACGAAGCCGCCCGCGCCATGGACGTGCCGATCGGCACCGTGATGTCGCGCCTGTCGCGGGCCCGGCAGCGCCTGCGGGTCGAGCTCGGCGGCGACGTGCCGGCGACCGCCCGCCTGACGCGGGTCAAGTAGGGCGCCCAGATGAGTTCCCCGAAGCTCCAACCCGACGATCCGACGCTGCAGGCATGGATCGACCACCGGCTCGATCCCGCGCGCGAAGCCGAGGTCGACGAGCTGCTCGCGACCGATCCCGTCCTGCGGGCCTATGCCACCCAGGCGCGCCGCCACAACGCCCTGCTCGCCGAAGCCTTCGCCCCGCTGCTCGACGAGCCGGTCCCCGAGCGGCTGCGCCAGGCCGCCCTCGGCATTGCGGCGCGTGCCGATCCGCCCGAAACGGCATCGCCGAGCGGCAGCCCGGTGGCCGCGGAGCGCATTTCCGCCGCCCTCGGCCACGCTGCCGTCGGCCCAGCCGCCGTCGGCCCGGTGAACCGGAGCGCCGGCGCGGCCAACCGTGGGCGCTGGCAGCTGGCCGCGGCCGTGGTGCTGGCGGCAGCGATCGGCTTTGCGGCCGGCTGGGGCGGCCGCGAGCGGACCCTGCTGGCCGACAACGGATCGAAGACGACCGAGGGCATCAGCCTGCGGCGCGCTGCCGCCGTGGCGCATGTCGCCTACGCGCCCGAAGTGCGCCATCCCGTCGAGGTGGCCGCATCCGATCAGGCGCACCTGGTCGCCTGGCTGTCCAAGCGGCTGGGCACCAGGCTGCGCGTGCCCGATCTGAGCGCCCAGGGATACTCGCTGGTCGGCGGGCGACTGCTGCCGGACGCCACCGGGGCGGTGGCGGCGCAATTCATGTTCGAACGCAGTCAGGGCACCCGGCTGACCCTGTTCGTGCGCCGCGACGTCCAGGGCAATGACACCGCCTTCCGGTTCGCCCAGGACGGCAGCCTGTCGACCTTCTACTGGATCGATCGCGGCTACGGGTACGCGCTCTCGGGAGACCAGCCGCGGGAATCGATGCTGACGCTGGCCGACAGCGTCTATCGCCAGCTCAACCCATGAGCGCCGCGGACGGCCCCTCGACGGGCAGCCGCCCGGCCCCGGCCCACGGCATCCCGGACTTCGAACAAAAGATCGTCGCCGCCGCCGACCTGCGTGCCGCCGCGGCCCGGCTGCCAGCGCCGCGAGTCTTCACCAACGGGGTGTTCGATCTGCTGCACCGCGGTCATGTCACCTATCTCGCTCAGGCGCGCAGCCTGGGCGCCAGCCTGATCGTCGCCGTCAACGACGATGCGTCGGTACGCCGGCTCGGCAAGGGCGACGACCGGCCGATCAACGCCTGCGCCGACCGCATGGCTGTGCTGGCCGCGCTCGGAATGGTCGACCTGGTGGTCAGCTTCGAGGACGACACGCCGCTGGCCCTGATCCTGGCGGCTCGCCCGGAAGTCCTGGTCAAGGGCGGCGACTGGCCGGTCGACCGGATCGTCGGCGCGCAAGCGGTTCGTGGCTGGGGTGGCGAAGTGCACTCGATTCCGTTCGAGCACGAGCGCTCGACCACCGCGATGCTGGCGAAGATCCGCCGCGCCGGCTAGGCGTTCCCGCCCACCTTGCTGCCGGAAGCGGCAGGCACCGCATGGCACGCCTCGTCCGCGCCATGGCACTGCGCGAAGGTGGCCAGATGCTCGCGCTCGAAGGCCGCGGCGTCCCAGGGTTGCGCAAGCAGCCGGGCGGGCTCGCGCCACACATAGCACTGCGCCGTCACGCCGCAATCGCGCTGCAGGGAATGCTTCGCTGCGTCGAGGTCAGGTGCCCGGTCTGCTGGCGCCGTCAGCACGCGAACCTCCTGGCGAAGGTATTCGGCGCCTTCGAAGATATCCAGGCGCTCGGCATCGGCGGGCGAGACACCCAGCCAGAGCCGCCCGAGGACCTCGCCGCCGGCACCCGGCACGACGGCCGGATAAGCGGCGTCGCGGATGGCGAGACGACGGAATCCGGGCAGGCGGGCGGCCACCCAGGGGTACTGTCCGCGCACGACGCGGCTCCAGACGGCCTCGTACATCAGCGACCCGTAGGTGAAGACGTTCACGCTGGCGCTCAAGGCGTTCGCCAGGGATGCAAGGTCGGCGGGCCCGCGGGCGGCATGGCTGCGGCTCCCGGGACGCCCGGCACCGGCACTGCTGCGACTCCCGGATGGCGTCGCTGGGGCTGCCACGGCTGAAAGGCGCCGGGCTGGCCCGCTCCCGGATGCCATGCTCCGGGTTGTCCTGTTCCGGGCTGCCACGCCCCGGGCGGGTGCTGCGGGACCGGCCCGCTGGGCGGCAATCCGCCCCAGCCCAGCACCACATTGGGCGTCATCACCACGACCCCAGCGGGCGGCCCTGCGACCGGTGCAGGCCGTGTCGACCAAACCCGGTCCGGCACCCGCACAGGCACAGGGTCGGACGCCGCGGCCGGCCGATGCATGGCCCGTGTGTCCTGCGCAATCGCCTGCGGGCCCGACAGCAGGGCCAGCGCGGCCAGGGCCGCGCAACGCAGGATGATCAGCAGGCAAGCGGGAGGCGGCCGGCGAAGTGCCATGGCGTGCTCCGAAAAAATGCGGTCAGGAGGCAGGCCCCGGGCAGGCGCCAGGCGCGACACCCGAGACGGACTGCAATTGTGCGCGCGAGGCCTCCCAGACGCCATCGGGAACCGTCGGTGCGCGCGTTAGCCGCGCCCAGCTGCGTTCCGTGCGCCCCGGCACCGGGGCGATCAGCGCGCCGGTCACACCACGCCCGGCCAGGCGCTCGACCTGCACACGGGCGCCCTCCTGGGAGCGGAAGATGCCCAGCGATATCGAGGATTTCAGCGGCCCGTCGCCGATCAGAAACAGATCGGTCACGCCGCGCTGGCGCAGCTGCTCGATGCGCCGTGGCGCATCGCCGGGCAGCGCGGCCGGCGGCAGATAGACCATGAAAGACGCGGTTTCGGCCCGCCGCTCGACGCTGGCCTGCTGGCCCGCCGAAACGCCTGCAGCCCACGCGCGAACCTGTTCGAGGCGCGCCTCGTCCAGGGGTCCGGCTTCGAGGCATTGGATCGCCCCGGCACCGCCGGCAGCCAGCGGCGTGGCGGGCGCGGCGGGCGCCGTGCCGCCGGCTGCCGTGGCCGCACCCGGAACCGCCGGTGTTCCCGCGACGGCTGCGGCTGGCGCGCCGGCTGCGGCGGCATTGCCGGCCGATCCGGCCGGACCGGTCCTGGCAGGCGCGATGACTTTCAGCCGC
>DAONCJ010000269.1:0-5557 GCA_035401985.1 Burkholderiaceae bacterium
CGTGAAGACCTCGGGTCCGGCGATGTCGTATGTCTTGCCGATGGTCACCGGGCGTTCCAGCGAATGGATGATGGCTTCGGCCAGGTCGCCGACGAACACCGGCTGAAAGCGGGCGTCCGAACGTCCGAGGGGCACCACCGGGAACAGCCGCTGCAGCCTGGCGAACAGGTTCAGGAAGTTGTCTTCGGGTCCGAAGACCACCGAGGGGCGCAGGATGGTGACATCGAGCCCGCTGTCGCGCATGACCTGTTCGCCCGCCGCCTTGGAGCGCAGATACATGGACGGAAGGCTGTCCGGATCGCCGCCTGCGCACAGGGCCGAGATGTGGACCACACGACGCACGCCTGTGCGCCCGCACGCTTCGACGATGCGCCGCGGAACGTCCACATGGGCCTGACGGAATTCGGGGCCGTAGGGGTCGCCGTAACTGCCGTGCAGCACACCGGTGAGGTTGATCACGGCATCGCAGCCCGCCAGCGCCGCCTCGAAGGCCGGATCATTCAGGCTCATCTGCATCACGTCGACGGTGGGCAGCGGTAGCAGATGGCGTGCGCGCTCGCGACGGCGCGTGGGCACCACGACGCGGATGCCGCGAGCCGACAAGCGCGCAGCGACATGGCTGCCGACGAAGCCGGAACCGCCGACGATGAGTACGCGTGACAGGGTCATGGTCTGGACAGGAGATCAGTCAATGGGAACAGGAGAAAGTACCGTGGTCGGGCGATCAGGGCAAATCGCTGGGCCGCATCAGGGCCGGCGAGACGCTGCCCAGACGCCGCTTGAGCGACTGCGGCTGGCCGGTCATCAGCGCACCGTAGAAGGTGGCATTGGACAGCACCTTCTTCACGTAGTCGCGGGTTTCAGTGAACGGGATGATCTCGGCGAAGGCCGCCCCTTCGAGGGTGCCCGTCAGCTTGCTGCGCCACTGACGCGGGCGCCCCGGTCCGGCGTTGTAGCCGGCCGATGCGAGCAGCGGCGAATTTTCAAGATCGTCCTGCACGGTGCGCAGATAGTAGGTGCCGAAGCGCAGGTTGGTGTCCAACTCGTTGAGCTGTTCGAGCCTGAAATCGGTCACGCCCAGGCGGCGCGCGATCCACCGTGCGGTCGGCGGAATGATCTGCATCAGGCCCTGGGCGCTGGCCGACGAGCGCACGTCCATGATGAACCGGGACTCCTGGCGGATCAGGCCATAGACCCAGGCCGGGTCGAGTCCGCGCTCGACCGCCGCCGCCTCGAGCTGCGGGCGGAACGGCGTGACGAAGCGCAGCGAGAAATCGTGCTCGGCGCGAGTGCGGTCGGCAGTGTTGACGCAGCGGTCGAGCACCCGGCGTTCGCAGGCGAAGCGGGCGGCGGCCAGCAGCTGGCGGTCGCTCATGGTACGCAGCTGGAAATTCCATTCGCGATTGCCTTCCATGCGCAGGCCCATCTGGTAGAAGCGCAGTGCCCGCGCAAACCCCGGATTGGCAGCCGCCTCGGCAAGCTCGGCGGCGGTGGACGGCGCTGCCGCGACGGGGATGGGCATGGGTTCGCCGAGTTCCTCGGCTGCCAGCTGGCCATAGAAATGGAACTGGCCGGCGATGCTGCGCATGAGCACCTCGGACTGCGCCTTCAGATTGAGCGCCTGATGCGCGCGGGCAGCCCAGTACACCCAGGTAGGCTCGCGTCGTCCCTCGCTGGACATCTTGTCGGTCAGGGCATGGACCGATCGCCAGTCGCCGGCCCGCAGCGCCGCGCGCGTCAGCCAGGCCCAGGTCTCGTCGGAGGCCTGCGCAGGCAGCGCATCGCGCAGCCAGGCGGTGGGGACAGGTGCCAGCTTGCGCATGCTGTGGGCGCCGATCTGAGCCCACACCCATGCGCGGTCGGCCGGCGGCAGCGACGCAATGGATTCGGTGCGCTGGGCTGCCGCCTCGGGGTCCTGCCGCGCCAGGGTGCCCAGCGCGATGACCGCCACCTCGCGCTCGATGCTCGGCGCGACGATGAGCGCCGGCCGCTGAAGCGCGGCCTCGACGGCCCCTGCGGGCAGGTCGATCAGGGGCCCCAGCCGCCGGACCGAGTTGGCGGCGCCGGCCTCCAGCGCGAGCTTCAGACGCTGCCAGATCTCGGCGCGCTTGAGTTTGCCGGCCCGCGCCATGGTTTCGATCAGCAGGCCGCAGGCATCGCCGAGTTCGCGCGGCTGGAACAGCGCCTCGCGTGCCTCTTCGCCCATCGGCGCACCGCGTTCGAGACGCGCCAGTCCGCCATAGCAGTGCAGCGCCGACTCGTCGCGCAGCGCCCAGGCGTTGTAGTGGGTTTCGAAGGCGGCCCACTCGTTGCGGCGGGCCAGGCGGTACAGGAAGTCGCGACGGGCCAGATCGGCCAGCAGCGGGTTGTCGCTGCCGGCGATGAACGCCTGGACGTCGGCATCGAGCGCGGGATCGGCGACGATGCTGGCATTGCCCGCCCCGCCACGCGGATTGACCCGAAGGCGCAGCCGCCAGTAGTCGACGTAGGCTTTCAGGGACGGGTCGGTGACCTGCGCGGCGAGGAGGTCGAGGCGGTCGGGGGCGTTCTGGGTGAACGCCTCACGGGCTTTGAGAAAGGCTTCTTCGGGGCTGGCCGGCGCTGCCGTTGCAGCCGGCTGCGCAACCGCGCGACGGGGCTTGGCAATGGTGCCTGCGGCCACCAGCCCTACAATCGAAGCCACCAACAGGGACAAGAGCCAGCGTGAGCGAAACATCGTCCTCGAGAATACCATGCGAGCCCGTCCCGGCCGGCGATCGCGCACTGGCGCGCCGCCTGTTGCGAGAGCGCCGGGGGGCCGTTGCGCCGGGCGCGCGCGGCGCGGCCGACCGGTCCCTGTTTGCCGCAGCCGGTGAACTGATCGGCCGACTGATCGGGCACCGGGTGCCCGACGCGCCCGTCGTGGCGGGGTACTGGCCGATGGCGGGGGAGCCGGACCCGCGGCCGGCGCTTGCCGACTGGCATCGGGCCGGCTGGCGGCTGGCGCTGCCCGTGGTCCGCCAGAAGGATGCGCCGCTGGAATTCTGCGCGTGGCAACCCGGTGACGACATGGCGCCGGGGCCGATGGGCACATGGCATCCGGCCCGGTGTATCCCGACTACGCCGGACGTCCTGGTGATTCCCTGTCTTGGCTTCGATGCCGGCCGCTACCGGCTGGGCTACGGCGGTGGCTACTACGACCGCACGATCGAGGCGCTGGTCCGGGCCGGAAGGCGGGTCGTGACGATCGGCGTGGCGCACGACGATGCGCAGATGATCGGCTTCGAGCCGCACGCGCACGATCGCGCGCTGGACTGCATCGTCACGGAGTCGCGACGGCTTCCTGATCTGCCGGCACCGCGCTGAACCTGCGCCACCAGTTGGCGAATTCGGGGGCCGCCATCGCGCGGCCATAGTGATAGCCCTGGGCCAGGTCGCAGCCCAGTTCGTGCAGCACGCGTGCGGTGGCGGCGTCCTCGACGCCTTCGGCCAGCGCCTGCATCCCGAAGGTGTGCGAAAGGTCGACGAGCGCATTGACAATCCGCCGGTCGCTGACGTCCGAGTGCAGGTTTCGAACGAACGACTGGTCGATCTTCAGCTCGGTCAGCGGGTATTGCCGCAGGTATGCGAACGACGAATAGCCGGTGCCGAAATCGTCGAGTGCCAGGCCGCAGCCGTGGTCGCGGATCTCGCGCATGAACTGCAGCGCCGAGCGCTCGTGCTTGACCACCGCGCTCTCGGTCAGCTCCAGCGTCAGGCGATCGGCGGGGATTCCCCAGGTCGACAGCGCATGGCCGACCACGGTGGGAAATGCCGGATCGGCCAGGGTGACCGCCGACAGGTTGATCGAGACATGGGCATCGATGCCCTGCGCCGACCAGGTCATCAGGTTGCGCAGCGCCGTGTTGAGCACGTACTGCGTGAGCTGGGTCATCAGCCCGCGCTCTTCGCAGATCGAGGCAATCAGCGACGGGCTGACCGCCGTGCCATCGGCGCGGGTCCAGCGCACCAGCGCTTCGGCGCCTGTGCAGCGGCCGGTGCCCAGAGACACCTGCGGCTGAAAATGCACGTCGAGCTCATTGGCATGCAGGGCCTGACGCAGGTCGCGCTCGAGCATGCTGCGGTTGACCAGTTCGACATCCGATTGCGCCGGCAGGATCAGGATGCGTTCTTCGAGCTGTTCGGCCCTCTGGCAGGCGTCGGCTGCGGCGGCCAGCACTGCCATCGGATCCTGGCCCGCATCCGGATGGCGCCACGCGCCGCCGATCGCCGGACGCATCTGCACGATCACGGTGCCATCGTCGGATTCGATGTGCATCGGCCGGCTCAGACTGTCGCGCAGGGTGCGGCTCGCGAGTTCGGCGAGCGCCTCGCCCGGCAGGTCGACCAGCATCACCCAGACTTCGTCCATCGACGCGAGTGCGTAACGGTCGCTCGGACGCAGGATCGTCTCGACGCGGCGCATCGCCTCGGCGATCACCTGGCGCGCGCGTGCCTCCTGGGCCAGCGCGCTGAGACGATCGGAGCGGTTCAGCGCGACATGCAGCAGCATGCCGCGGCGCTTGCGGGCTGCCAGTTCGCGGGCGAAGGCGAGCAGGGCCCCAGGGGCCAGCCGGGGCGTGGCCGCGGCGGCCGCGGGTTCAGACTTTGAGGGCGGCGGGTGGCTCATCGGCGTAATAGTCGCGAAGCTTCAGGCCGTAGGCGCCCGAGGGCAGCCCCCGCACGATGCGCATGGGCTTGGCGCCCTGCTCGCGCGATTGCTGGAAAAGGTCGCGTTCGATCGGCGCGCTCAGCGGCCGCTTGTCCGCTGTCGTCAGAATCAGCACACGCGGCTCGAGCCGACGGACGCGGTTGTGGGCGAGCACCACCGACACTTCGCCGGTCGACAATTCGACCAGGCCGCCCACCGGAAACACGCCCACCGCCTGGACGAACTGTTCGACCAGCGGTGCATGGAACGACGATCCGGCCCACTGGTACAGGCTCATCAGCGCATCCTGCGGCGCCAGCGGATTGGCGTAGGGCCGTGGGGTGATCAGAGCGGCGAAGCTGTCGGCAATGCCGGCCATGCGTCCGTAGATGCTGATTTCCTCGCCCTTCAGACCCTTCGGATAGCCGCTGCCATCCATGCGCTCGTGGTGCTGAAGGATGCCCGAGGTCACCTCGGGTTCCATCTTGACGCTGGCGCCCAGGGCTTCGAGGCCCAGACGCACGTGTTCCTTGGCGATGCCGTATTCGGTGGTGTTCAGCATGCCCGGCTTGTCGAGCAGCGCGCGCGGCAGCTTCGTCTTGCCGACGTCGGCGAGCATTCCGATCAGGCCCAGGGACTCGAGCATTTCCTTGGGGAAACCAAGCTGGCGACCCAGCGAAATCATGTACAGCGAGACGCGCACCCCGTGCTGATAGGTCTGCATGTGTTCCTCGCGCAGCTGGGCCACCCACATCAGCGCGTCCGGGTTGTCGACCATGCTGTCCACCATGTGACCGACGGTCTCCTTGACGCGCGCCACCTGCGGCATCTTGTTCTGGCGGATGTCGGCCAGCAGGGTCGTGAGGATCGACTCGCCGCTCTCGAAGG
>DAONCJ010000270.1:0-5557 GCA_035401985.1 Burkholderiaceae bacterium
GGATCAGCCAGATGCCGATGTCCAGTTCGTTGGTGCGCATCGACAGGATGGCGTCGTCCAGTTCGCGGGCCATTGCCAGCGGGTACCAGGCGGCGCCGGCCGCCTCTATGGCGCCGAGCGTTTCTGGCAGATCGCCTTCGGGCGCGCGGACCACGAAGGTGGCGGTGCGGCGGGCCCGGTCGATGTCGACCCGGACGTGCCGATACTGGAGCGAGTCCGCCTCGATATTGCGATCGATCGGGGTTAGGGTGACGCCACGGCCGTCGGCGGGGCGATCGCTCGCTGCAGCCAGCGCCAGGGCGCGTTCGCGCACGGTCTGTGCAAAGACAGCCGGTTTGGCGATGTCATCGACCAGGCGCCAGTCTTTGGCCTTCTGTCCGCGCACGCCTTCAGAGGTGGTGCAGAAGATGTCGGCCAGGTCATGACGGACATGGCGCTTGTCGGTCACCCGCGTGAGCCCGCCGGTGCCGGGCAGCACGCCGAGCAGCGGCACCTCGGGCAGGCTGACCGAGGACGAGCGGTCGTCGACCAGCAGGATCTCGTCGCAGGCCAGCGCCAGCTCGTAGCCGCCGCCGGCGCAGGCCCCGTTGACGGCTGCCAGGAACTTCAGCCCGCTGTGCGACGAGGAGTCTTCCAGCCCATTGCGCGTCTCGTTGGTGAACTTGCAGAAGTTGACCTTCCAGGCGTGGCTGGAGACGCCCAGCATGAAGATGTTGGCGCCCGAACAGAACACCTTCTCCTTCGCGCTGGTGATGACCACGGTGCGCACCTCGGGGTGCTCGAAGCGGATGCGGTTGATCGCATCATTCAGTTCGATGTCGACCCCCAGGTCGTAGCTGTTCAGCTTCAGCTTGTAGCCGGGGCGCAGGCCCGCGTCTTCGTCGAAGTCGGCCCGCAGGGTGGCAACCGGACCGTCGAACTGCAGTTTCCAGTGCCGGTACGAGGCGGGTTCGGTCTGGTAATTCACGCGCGGGGTGTTGATCATCGAAGGCTCCTCAGAGGGATGCAGCAAAGTGCATCACTAGCGATGAAGCGCAGCATAATGCTTGTATCGCACAGAAACAAGCAGTTTGTTGCATCACATTTCCTTTGCCATGCCCAGGGTGTTTCGCACCCGCTCGCGCAGCAGCAGAAACGTGGCTTCCAGCGGCTGAGCGCTGGTGTCCACCCGCAGATCAGCCTTCGAGTAGAACGCCGCCCGCCCGGCCAGGATGCTCTTGAGGTCCTGCATGGCCTCGCTGCTGGCCGCCATCGGACGCATGTCGCCCTGGGCCGCCACACGCCGCATATGATCTTCCGGATCTGCCTGCAGCCAGACGGTGGTGCAGTGCGCGAGCAGCAGATTGAAGGTGGCGGGATCGGAGACCAGCCCGCCGGGTGTCGAGATGACGGCTTCGGGGTAAAGCTGGAGGGTTTCTTCGAGGGCGCGGCGCTCGTAGCGACGGTAGGCGTTGGCGCCATACAGCGCCTGGATCTCGGCAATGCTGCAGCCGGCAAATTTCTCGATCTCGCGGCTCAGTTCAACATGGGGAAAGCCGAGGTCATCCGCCAGCAACTGCCCGAGCGTGGACTTGCCCGCACCGCGCAGGCCGATGAGCGCGACCCGCGGGCTGCGAGCGGCGTTGCCGCCGCCCGTGCCGAGCATCTCGCCGACGGCCACGCGCACCTTGTGCAGGGTCGTCTCGTCGCGGCCGTCGAGCAGTTCGCGGATCAGCAGCCACTCGGGCGAGCCGGTGGTGACGTCGCCCAGCAGTTCGGCCAGCGGGCACTGCAGTGCGCCGGCAACCTGCAGCAGCACCAGGATGGAGGCGTTGCCGATACCGTATTCGAGATTGGCCAGATGGCGCTCGGAGACTTGCGCCGCTTGCGCGGTGGCCTTGCGTGTCATGCCCCGGCGACCGCGCAACGCCCGCACGCGTTCACCCAGTGCCACCAGGAAGGGATGCTTGTCGCCAGCGGGCGGTCCGTGCGCGGCGGGTTCCGCCTGCGCCGAGAGGGCTGTTCGCATTGTGGCCTGACCTGAGGCGTGATGCACTATAGTGCTTGACATCGTGTCTCGATGGTTTTATTTTGCCACAAGCAGGATAATGCTTCTTGAATTCACTGGCAAGTTCGCCACGATGACAGACAGCGGTTGCGCCGACCGCCGCCCACCAGGAGACCACCCGCATGACCGATCGAACCGTGCCGCACCCTGGCGCGCGATTCAATTTCGCGCAGCACCTGCTGGATCGCAATGCGAGGCGGCCTGACAAGGTGGCGTTCATCGACGACGACAGCCGGATCACCTACGGCGAACTGGCCGACCGGGTCCGGCGGATGGCGGCTGCCCTGCGGGCCTGTGGCGTACGCCGCGAAGAGCGCGTGCTGCTGCTGATGACCGACGGCATCGACTGGCCGGTGAGTTTTCTGGGTGCGCTGTATGCGGGCATCGTGCCCGTGGCGGTCAATACGCTGCTGACAGCGGACGACTACGCCTACATGCTGCAGAACAGCCGCGCCCAGGCCGCCCTGGTGTCTTCGGCGCTGCTGCCGACGCTGCGGGCTGCCATGGCACAGGCTGATGCGCAGGGCGGTCATGAGCTGGCCACGCTGATCGTGTCGGGCGCGCCAGTGGCTGCCGAGAGCAAGGAGTCCGACGTGGCGACGCTCGCGCTTTCCGATCTGGTTGCCGCGCATCAGCCCTTGGACGCGCCGGCTGCCACGGGGCCGGACGACCCGGGCTTGTGGCTCTATTCGTCCGGTTCCACCGGGAGACCCAAGGGTGCGGTCCACACGCATGGCAATGCCTACTGGACGGCAGAGCTCTATGGCACGCCGATTCTCGGGCTGACGGAGTCCGACGTGCTGTTCTCGGCGGCCAAGCTGTTTTTCGCCTATGGCCTGGGCAATTCGCTGAGCTTCCCGCTCAGCGTCGGCGCCACCGTGGTTCTGATGGCTGAGCGCGCCACGCCCGAGGCCGTGTTCAGCCGCTGGATCAAACATCGCCCGACGGTGTTCTTCGGCGCGCCCACGGGCTTTGCCGGCATGCTGGCCTCGCCCGCCCTGCCGCCCCGCTCGCAGGTGGCGCTGCGACTGGCCTCATCGGCCGGAGAAGCCCTGCCTGCCGAACTGGGCGAACGATTCACCGCGCATTACGGCGTCGAGATCATCGACGGCATCGGCTCGACCGAAATGCTCCATATCTTCCTGTCGAACCAGCCGGGGCGTGTTCGCTACGGCACCACCGGCTGGCCGGTGCCGGGCTATGACATCGAACTGCGCGGCGACGATGGTCGTCCGGTGCCCGATGGCGAGACCGGCGACCTGTACATCCGCGGACCCAGCGCGGCGCTGATGTACTGGGGCAACCGCGACAAATCGCGCGAGACCTTCCAGGGGGAATGGACCCGCAGCGGCGACAAGTACGTGCGCAATGCCGATGGCAGCTACACCTACAGCGGGCGCAGCGACGACATGCTGAAGGTCAGCGGCATCTATGTGTCGCCCTTCGAGGTCGAGGCGACACTGGTGCAGCACACGTCGGTACTCGAGGCCGCGGTCATAGGCGTGCCCGACCAGGATGGGCTGACCCGCACCAAGGCCTATGTCGTGCTGAAGACGGGCGCGCGCGCCGGCGAGGAAGAACTCAAGGCCTTCGTGAAGGAGCGGCTGGCTCCCTACAAGTATCCGCGGCTGATCGAGTTCGTCGCCGAACTGCCCAAGACCGCGACCGGGAAGATCCAGCGCTTCAAGCTGCGCGAACGCGAGGCGGCTTCTCAGAAGGCGAGTCACTAGCCAGAAGGCGAGTCACCAGCGACGCCGAACGGTCACGGCGCGGACTGCCGCTGCGCGCCTGGTCGCTGCGCGTTTGCTCACTCCATCACGCAGGCCGTCGCCTGCAGCACGTCGCCCTGCGCGCTCTGCACGAACCCGGCCACCCCGAGCGTGCGCCGGCTGGCGGGTTCGGCAAGGCTGACGATCTCGCTGACGGAGGCCTTGCCCGGACCCAGAGGACGGGGGCCGAGCCAGTGACGCACCACGTGATCGTGCGTCAGGCTCGCGCCCGAGTTCTCGCCGCCCGTGACCGGGTTCTTCAGTGCGGACTCGAAGACGATCAGCTGCAGCTGCGGTGCAGCGCCCGACCCGGGATCCGATGGCGGCGGGGACGAAAGCCATTGCGTGTCGGCGCGGATCCGCACCGCGCTGCCCACCGCCGAGCCCTCGAGCGAAATCCGCACGGGCGCAGGTTTGCCCGACAGAACCTTCAGGGTGCGGCTCAATGCCGCGTCGCCCCAGTCCCGCGTTTTGGCGCCTGCCAGCACGACCTGTGGCGTGTAAACCGACGCGGCCCGCCGCTGGCGCACGTGCTCGCGCTGGCGCTCGGTGAAGCGCGCCTGCGCATAAGGGTCCTTCCAGCCCGGCGAGTCCCAGATGTCGATGTGCAGCGACAGCGGCACCACCTTGTCCAGGCCGACGCCCTTGGCCTTAAGGCTTTGCAGCCAGCGGTCCGCCGGCGGGCAGCTGCTGCAGCCCTGGGAGGTGAACAGCTCGAGCAGCGCGACAGTGTGGCCAGGGCTGAGCGCCTGACAGGTCATCGCCGCCGTCGAGGCCATGTGCGCGGCCGCGCTGCTGGTGCCCGGACCGTAAGGCCGGGCCGCCGCGGCGCTGCCCGCCAGCAGGCTCGAACCGGCGAGGCAGGCCAGGGCGATCACCGGGGCGCTGAGCAGGGGGAGGGCGGGCATGCTGTCTTTCATCGATGCGGGCTCCTGTGTCGTCATGATGTCCCTGCTCCTGACGCAGGCTCGTCAGGGGTTGCGGACGCCCCGGGCGCGTGCTTTGTCGGGGCGATTGCGCATGGTCAATGAGCGCACCCGGCCTTGGGCGGATCATGAAGCAGGGTGAACGCCTGGAGGCCGTCGATGAATCTGTCTTTCGATCCGGTGGATGCGCTGTCGCGGTGGTTGCGCTGGGGCGGCGCTGCGCACGAGGTCTGGCAGGCCGGCCTGGGCGGTGGCGACACGATCGCACATCTGCGCGCCAGGCGCCTGGCGGCCCTGCTGGAGACGGCGCGCACGTCCTCACCGGCCTACCGTTCACGGTTCGCGGCCGCACCGCCCGGTGTGGCCGGCTTCGTTCACCTGGAGCCGATCGGCAAGGCCGAACTGATGGCGCGCTTCGATGACTGGGTCACCGATCCGGCCATCCACCATGACGAACTCGCATCCTTCCTGGCCGATCCGGGGCGGATCGGTGACGACTACCTGGGCCGCTACACCGTGTGGACCAGTTCAGGCAGCACGGGCAGGCCCGGCGTGTTCGTTCAGGATGCACAAGCCCTGGCGGTGTACGACGCCCTGTCGTCGATCCGCTGCCCGTCGCTTACGGTGGCCACCTCGCCGCTGCACCACCTGAGCGCAGGTCACCGTTTCGCGATGGTCCTCGCGCTGGGCGGGCATTTCGCCGGTGTCGTGTCCTGGGAACGCCAGCGTGCCGCGAGTCCCTGGGTGCGTTCACTGACGCGGTCGTTCTCGGTGCTCGAGCCGATCGATGCGCTCGTCGAAGGATTGAACGAGTG
>DAONCJ010000271.1:0-5520 GCA_035401985.1 Burkholderiaceae bacterium
AGTCCCTTGGCGCGGGCGGTGCGCACGTAATCCTCGTTGAGCACCTCGAGCACGCTGGTCCGGGTCATCCGCGCCAGCAGCGCGATGTAGACGATGGCCAGCGTCAGCGAGGGCAGCAGCAGCCGGTGCAGAAAGCCCCATAAGCCCTCGGACAGCCGCTGATAGCCCTGGACCGGGAACCAGCCGAAATTCAGCGAGAACACCAGGATGAGCAGGTAGCCGACGACGAACACCGGCACCGAGAAGCCCATCACCGACAGACCCATCACCGCCCGGTCGACCCACGAACCCTGGCGGTAGGCGGCCAGCGTGCCCAGCGGCACGGCGATCAGCGTGGCCAGCACGATGGTCAGTGTCGCCAGCGCCAGCGTCGGCTCGAGCCGGTCACCGATCAATGATGCGACGGTCTTCTTGTAGAAGAACGATTCGCCGAAGTTGCCCTGCAGCACATTGCCGAACCAGACGAAGAACTGGGTCACCACCGATCCGCCCAGGCCCAGCTTGGCGCGGATCTCGGCGATGTCGGCGCTGGTCGCCGAGTCGCCCGCGATCACGGCCGCCGGATCGCCGGGCGTGAATCGCAGCATCAGGAAGACAAGCATCGCGACGATCAGCAGCACCGGAATCGTGGCGAGCACGCGGCGACCGATGTATCCCCACATGGGGAACTCCTTCAGGGAAATATGCGCCGGCCCCCGGAAAGCGGGGCCGGATGATGCCCGGACCGGACCGGCCCGCACCCGGGTGACGGTCCGGCACGTCGACGAAGGCTTACTTCTTGGTGACGTTCCAGAACGCGATCACCGGCGAGGTCACGAAGCCGTCGATGTTCTTGCGGACGACGATCGGCTTGTTCCACTGGCCAAGATGCACATGGGTCGGATATTCGAGGTAGCGCAACTGCACCTGCTCGGCGATCGAACGCTGCTTGGCCGGGTCGGTCTCGCGCGCAAACTGGTCACGCAGCTTCTCCATCTGCTCGTCGCAGGGCCAGCCCGGAGGCGCCTTGTCGCACGAGGCCGCGAGGAACGCCGCACCGACCGGATTGAGCACGTCGGCCGCTACCCAGGAGGTGATGAACGCGTTCCAGCCCCCGGCGCTGGGCGGATCCTTCTTGACTCGGCGCGCGACCACGCTCTGCCAGTCCATCGACTGCATGTCGACCTTGAAGCCGGCTCGCTCCATCAGCGACTTGGCGACCGGCGCCAGGTTGGTCAGCACCTCAAGGTCGGTCGAATGCAGCAGCGTGACCGGCGTGCCGTCGTACTTGGCCTCGGCAAGCATCTCACGCGCCTTCTTCATGTTCGACTCGAGCTTGTCGGACATGCCCACCGTGCTGGCCAGCGGCGTGTCGCAGATGAACAGCGCCTTGCACAGCTTGTAGTACTGGGCATCGCCATGCACCGCCTTCAGGAAATCCTCCTGGTTGAAGGCATAGAACAGCGCCTGGCGGATCTTGGGATTGTCGAACGGCTTGTGCAGCACATTGAAGCGGAACACGTACTGGTTGCCCAGCGGGTTCACCGCGACGAACTTCAGGTTGGCGTTCTTGGCCAGACCCGGCAGCAGGTCGCTCTTGGCGTCTTCGACCATGTCGATCTCGCCGGCGGCCAGTGCGTTGGCGGCGGTCTGGGGATCGGTGATGGCACGCCACTCGACGCGGTCGATCTTGACGACCTTGCCGCCCGACAGCGCAGAGGGCGGCTCGGCGCGCGGCTTGTACTTGGCGAACTTCACGTACACCGTCTTGTCGCCCGGCTTCCATTCGTCCGTCTTGAACACGAACGGACCCGAGCCGATGTACTCCTTGATCTGCTCGTTGGGACTGGTGTCGGCAATCCGCTTGGGCATGATGAAGGGCACGTTCGATGACGGCTTGCCCAGAGCCAGCAGCATCAGACCGGTCGGGGAATTCAGGCCGATGGTGAAGGTGCGGGCGTCGACGACCTTCCACTCCTTGACGAAGGTCATCAGCTTCTGGCCCAGCGCGTCGCGTGCGCCCCAGCGCTTCAGCGACGCGACCACATCGTCCGAGGTGACCGGCTTGTCGTCATGAAAAACAAGGCCCGGCCGCAGCGTGAAGCTCCAGGTGAGGTTGTCGGGCGTGACCGAATACTTCTCGACCATCTGCGGCTTGATGTCGCCCTTGCTGTCCATCGCGAACAGCGTGTCGTAGATCATGTAGCCATGGTTGCGGGTGATGTACGCGGTGGTCCAGATCGGATCGACGATCTTCAGATCCGAATGCATCGCCACCTTCAACACGTTCTGCTGTGCCTGTACCGCCACCGGAGCGGACAGTGCTGCCGCGCCTGCGAGCAACGCACCGATGGCGTGCCGCTTGAACAATCGGGAAATGATCACTGCCTCTCTCCTGCATGATGTTGTTGGATGAAGTTCCGCGAACATAGCGAGGCTGGGCTCGCAGCGCAAGCCGCTTCACGGTTCGCCGCCCGCGACGCCCCGTGATGGAGAGCGCTTGCGCCGCCGCTGTGCAGCCATTGACTGTTGCGGTGCACAAATCGCCGCAGCGGTGCGCCTCCTCGCATCAGGGCTTGTGGGGCACCGGCTCGTACCAGGGCAGGTCCGGCTGGTGGCCGTAGCGACGCACCCGAAGGTTCGCCTGCTCGCCATGACCGGCGAAGTTCTCCATGTGGCACAGGCGAGAGCAATAGGCGCCGATGCTGGCCGAGGCGTCATCGGTCAGGACCCGCTGATAGGTGCAGGTCTTCAGGAACTTGCCGACCCACAGGCCGCCCGTGTAACGGGCGTTGCGATTGGTCGGCAGCGTGTGGTTGGTGCCGATCACCTTGTCGCCGAAGCTGACGTTGGTGCGGGGACCGAGAAACAGGGCGCCGTAGTTCGTCATCCGTGCCAGAAACCAGTCGGGGTCGCGTGTCATCACCTGCACATGCTCGAAGGCCAGCGCGTCGGCGGTGGTGAGCATCTCCTCGTCGCTGTCGCAGACGATGACCTGCCCGTGCGCGGCCCAGGCCTGACGCGCGATCCCCGCGGTGGGAAGGATCGACAACTGACGCTCGACCTCGACCATCGTGGCGCGAGCCAGCGTCTCGCTGGTGGTCAGCAGCACCGCCGGCGAGGTCGGTCCGTGTTCGGCCTGGCCGAGCAGATCCACCGCGCACATCTGCGCGTCGACCGAGTCGTCGGCAATCACCAGCGTCTCGGTCGGGCCCGCGAAGAGGTCGATGCCGACCCGGCCATACAGCTGGCGCTTGGCCTCGGCGACATACATGTTGCCCGGGCCGACCAGCATGTCCACCGGTGCGATGCTCGGCGTGCCGATGGCCATCGCGGCAACCGCCTGCACGCCGCCAAGCACCAGAATCTCGTCGGCGCCGGCGAAGTGCATCGCGGTGACGATCGCCGGGTGCGGCTCGCCCTGGTACGGCGGCGCGGTCGACACGATCCGCGGCACGCCCGCCACCTTGGCCGTCAGCACGCTCATGTGGGCCGATGCGATCAGCGGGTACTTGCCACCGGGCACATAGCAGCCGACCGCATTCACCGGAATGTGCTTGTGGCCCAGCACCACGCCCGGCAGCGTCTCGACTTCCACATCCTTCATGCTGTCGCGCTGGATCTGAGCGAAGCCGCGCACCTGCTGCTGCGCGAAGCGGATGTCCTCGATCTCGCGCGCCGACAGCCGCTTCACCGCCGCCTCGATCTGGCCCCGGGTCAGCCGGAAATCCTGCGGGTCCCACTGGTCGAACTGGCGCGAGAACTCGCGCACCGCGGCGTCGCCGCGCTGTTCGATCGCGCCCAGGATCCCTTCAACGGTCTGGCGGACCTGGGCATCGGCTTGCGCCAGGGCCGCGGCGTCCTGGCCGCGCTTGAGGTGTCGGATGGTCATCGCAGGCTCCTTGAAATGGCGCGATGCAGGGTAGCAAAGTGGCGCGAGCCGGCAAACGCGGCTATGGTGCTGGGCATCTCGGTAACGGAAGACGTGGAGCGGTGATGGGACTGATTGCGGTGGGTGGCCTGCAGCACGAGACGAACACCTTTGCGCCGACGAAAGCCGACTATCAGGCCTTCGTGCAGGGCGGCGGCTGGCCTTCGATCCAGCAGGGCGAGGCGATGTTCGAAGCGGTGGCCGGCGCCAACATTCCGGTCCAGGGCGCCATCGTCGCACTGCGCGCGGCCGGTCATCGCCTCGCACCGCTCACCTGGGCCGCGGCCTCGCCATCGGCGCATGTCACCGAAGACGCGTTCGAGCGCATCGCGGGCGACCTGATCGCGCGCCTGCGTGCGGCCGGCCGCGTCGACGGCGTCTACCTCGACCTGCATGGCGCGATGGTCACCGAGCATCACGACGATGGCGAGGGCGAATTGCTGCGCCGCGTGCGCGAACTGGTCGGACCCGGCGTGCCCGTGGTCGCCAGCCTCGACCTGCATGCGAATGTCACCCGCGCCATGGTCGAACATGCCGATGCGCTGTCGATCTATCGCACCTATCCGCATGTCGACATGGCCGAGACCGGCGCCAGGGCCGCCGGGCTGCTGATGCGCCTGATGAGCACCGGCCGGCGCTTCGACAAGTCGTTTCATGTCTTCGACTTCCTGACCGGGATTCCGTCGCAAAGCACATTTATCGAGCCCTGCCGGGGGCTGTACGAAATGATGGGGCGGCTCGAGGAACGAAGCGGCGTGGCCTTGTCCTTCGCGCCCGGATTTCCGATGGCCGACTTCGACGAGTGCGGCATGTCCGTGGTCGGCTACTCGCACGACGAACGGGCGGTCAATGCGGCGGTCGTCGAACTGGCCGACGCGATTGCCGCCAGCGAAAAGGATTTCGCGCTCGACCTGCTGACGCCGGACGAGGCGGTGCAGCGCGCCGCCGCCCGTGGCGCGCCCGGGGCGCCCGTGATCCTCGCCGACACCCAGGACAATCCGGGTGCGGGCGGCAATGGCGACACCGTGGGCTTGCTCGAAGCGCTGCTGCGACAGCGGGCGCCCGACGCGGTGCTGGGGCTGCTGATCGATGCGCCGTCTGCCCGCCGCGCCCACGAGGCCGGCCAGGGCGCGACCATCGAATTCTCGCTGGGCGCGCTGTCCGGCGTGGCGGGCCACACCCCGCTCACCGGCCGCTTCACCGTCGAGCGCCTGGGCGACGGCAATTTCCAGTGCACCGGTCCGATGTACAGCGGCTTCCGGATGTCGCTGGGATCCATGGCGCTGCTGCGCTCCGAATCGGCCCCCGGTGTGCGGGTCGTGCTGGCCAGCCGCAAGTGCCAGGCCGCCGACCAGGAGATGTTCCGCCACCTGGGCGTGGAGCCGGTCCGCCAGCGCATCGTCGCGCTGAAGAGCTCGGTGCACTTCCGGGCCGACTTCCAGCCGATGTCGCGGGAAGTATTGGTCGTGCGCTCGCCCGGCCCGGCGCTGGCAGATCCCGTCGATTTCCCCTGGCGCAAGCTGCGCGAGGGCATCCGCATGCGGCCCCTGGGGCCGGTGTTCAAGGTCGCGGGCTGAGGAGCGCACCGCCGCAGAGAGCGCTCCTGCCTC
>DAONCJ010000272.1:0-5495 GCA_035401985.1 Burkholderiaceae bacterium
GCTGGGCAAGAGCAGGTCCGACTTCATGCTCGAGGCTGCATGCGACCGCGCCCAGTCGGTTCTGCTCGATCAAGTGTTCTTCCGCCTGGACGACCCGCGCTTTGAAGAATTCGTCCGTCAGCTGGATGCTCCGCCCGTGGTCAATGACGGCTTGGAGCGGCTGATGGCCGTGAAGGCGCCATGGGTTGCCCCAGGCGGCAAGAAGGCTTCGCGCTAGAGCGGCATGAATGCCACTGACGGCCCCCGAACCGCTGAGCAGCGGTCACTTGATCAATGCGTTCGACTGCGGCGAGCCCGTGCTCGACGATTGGCTTCGCAGACGGGCACTGGGCAACCAGGCGAGTGGAGCGAGCCGGACGTTCGTGGTGGCGGATGGGGCCGGGCGGGTGATGGGCTACTACGCGCTGGCCACTGGGGCGGTGGCGCATGAAACGGCGACGAGCTCCGTGCGGCGCAACATGCCGGATCCTGTTCCGGTCCTAGTGCTTGGCCGTCTCGCGGTGGATCGGCAGGCGCGAGGCATCAGGCTCGGCGGAGCCTTGCTCCAGGACGCCGTCAAGCGCGCGATCGGCGTGTCGGCCGACGCAGGTATCCGTGCGCTGCTGGTGCATGCGCTTTCAGAGGATGCCAGGGAGTTCTACGTCCACTATGGCTTTCGGGCGTCCACGTTGCATCCCATGACCTTGATGCTGCGCGTGCCGGCTCGATGAAAAAACCTGCCTGGCGTCCACAATCCTCAGCGGAAACCAACGTGACTTCGAAAGCTCCCAAGCCATCTGCCATCGAGAACGTCAACCGGTTGGAGCTTGCGGCCGGTCGTGCGCTCGCGCTTCGAATCCGAGAATCAGTGGATGGCCGCGAACAGCTCAAAGGCCGCGACCGTGCGCTGGTACAGGTCGCCGTCCTCGCGGCTCACGGCTGGATCCCGGAGCTCGAACTCGCCACTCGGCGAGGCCTGGCCGAAGGCCTCGAAGCGACGGAACTGAGCGAAACCTTGCTGCACGTCGCGGCCTACGGCGGAATACCCAGCGCAAACCTGGCAGCCGCATGCATGGCGCAGGTTTTTGCCGACGAACGCATCCCGCTGTCGGTCGAAACAGAACCTCTCGCCGACAAGTCGCAGGCGGAAATCGACCAGGACGGAGCCGCCGTCTGGAGCATGCTGTCAGGTCGACCCGCCATGCCTCCGGCAGACCTTCTCAAAGCGCTGATAAGCCGATACGCAGGGGTCGGCGAACTCGCAGTTCGGTGGGCGTTCGGTCAAGTCTGGAGCCGCACACAACTTTCACGTCGCGATCGATCGCTGGTCGTGATCTCCATCCTCGGTTCGTGGCGGCTTGCAGAGGAACTGGCAGTTCATGTTCCTGGCGGTCTGAGGCACGGGCTGACCAAAACCGAAATCGAGGAGATCATGACCGAGCTGTCTCTGCTGTGCGGCATTCCGACCGGAATCGAGGGCATGCGTGCGGCACGGGCGGCATTCGCCGCGGTCGGGTGACCCGAGAGTGGATCCCAAAACCGTCCCGCGACTGCAAAGGTTGCGGCTCCAAGGCGGCACGCGTACCTGGCGTGCTCAGGCGCCGGAGGCGAGGCGGGCGAGCCACGGACGCTCACGGTAGTACCGGGACTCATAGGCTTGGACCGCGTCGAGTCGGCTCATGGTGAGGTCGATCTCGTCGATGCCATTGAGCAGCGCCTCGCGGTGATAGTCGCCGACTTCGAAGCTGAACCGCTGCGCATCAGGTGCACTGATGCTGCAGGTCCGCAGATCGACGGTAAACGTCGGCACCGCAGCGCTCTCGGCCTGTCGCATCAATGCTTCGACATCCGCCAGCGCAAGCGTGATGGCCAGCAGCCCGTTCTGGAAGCAGTTGCCGTAGAAGATGTCGCCGAACGACGGGGCGATGATGCAGCGCACGCCGATGGCATCGAGACACCAGACCGCCGTCTCGCGTGACGAACCGCAGCCGAAATTGCTGCCTGCGACAAGGATTTGAGCGCCCTCGTAGCGGGGCTGATTCAGGACGAAGTCGGAGCGCAGGGTGCCGGAGTCGGTCCAGCGATAGGCTGCGAACGCGTTCTCATGGTATCGCTCCTGTTCGGTTTGTTCGCGTCGATCCGCCCGACCCGCGAGGGGGCTTGATGCGAACGCCGGCGCGATGTCGTCGGTGTTCACATCGTTCCAGCGTAACGGAGCTGCAGTCGCGGTCAGCGCGGTGAACGGTCGTCTCATGTTGTCGCTCCTGCTGTGTTGCTGCCGCCGTCGGGTTCGGTGACGGGCGCAAGCGCACGGACGTCGATGAACCGGCCGGCGATTCCAGCCGCGGCTGCCATCGCCGGACTTACCAGATGGGTTCGCGAGCCCAGACCCTGACGGTTCTCGAAGTTCCGATTGGAGGTCGACGCGCAGCGCTCACCGCTTGCCACGTTGTCGTGCGGGCTCGCGAAGCACATCGAACAGCCGGCGTCGCGCCACTCGAAGCCGGCATCGATGAAGACGCGGTCGAGTCCTTCGGCTTCGGCGGCTTGCTTGATCAGGCCCGATCCAGGGACGACCATGCCGTGCACGCCGGGCGCGAGATGGCGGCCACGCGCCACGTCGGCGGCGCTTCGAAGGTCAGCGAGGCGAGCGTTGGTGCATGACCCGATGAAGACCCGGTCGATGCGCACATCGGTGAGCGATGTCCCAGGCGTGAGACCCATGTAGGAAAGCGCCCGCCGGCAGCGTTCCGCAGCATCCGGGTCGGACTGATCCTGCGGAGCCGGGACAAGTGCGTCGATTGAAATCACCTGCTCCGGAGATGTTCCCCAGGTCACCTGAGGTCTTAGATCCTTGGCATCGAAGTGAACCTCCCGATCGAAAACAGCGCCGGGATCACTCGACAGAGTGCGCCAGTAGTCCAGGGCAGCGGTCCACAAGTCGCCCGCCGGCGCCATCGGACGTCCCTTCAGCCACGAAAAGGTGATCTCATCGGGCGCAACCAGCGCACTGCGGGCGCCCGCCTCGACCGACATGTTGCACAGGGTCAGCCGACCGGGCATGTCGAGCGCGGCAACGGTCGAACCGGCGAACTCGATCGCGTAGCCCACGCCTGCGCGCACACCCAGCCGACCGATCAGCGCGAGCGCGAGATCCTTCGCGCTCACCCCGCTGCCGAGCTTGCCTTCGATGGTGATTCGAAACGTCTTCGATGGCTTCTGCAAAAGCGTCTGCGTGGCGAGCACGTGTGCCAGCTCGGACGAACCCACGCCGAACGCAAGCGCTCCGAGCGCCCCGTGACTGGACGTGTGACTGTCCGCGCACGCCATCATCAGTCCTGGCTGGGTAAAGCCCTGCTCGGGGCCGACCACGTGCACGATTCCATGTCTCGGATCGCTCAACTCGAATACCGTGATGCCCGCCTCGGCGCAATCGGCACGGAATGCGTTCAGCAGACGAAGCATCCCGCTTCCGAGCCGGTCGCGCCCCTTCGTCGGCACCGAGTGGTCCGCCATGGCGAGCGTGGAACTCGGACGGCGGACCGCTCGACCCGCCTCGCGAAGCGCCTTGAAGGCCGGAGTGCTCGAGTACTCATAAATGAGCTGGCGGTCTATCGCCATGAGACAGGTGCCGTCGCGCAAGCGTTCGATGACGTGCGCGTCCCATATCTTGGCGTACAGGGTGCGCGGACCCTTGGCATTCGAGTCGATGGGGTTCGTGTTCGTTGGCACCAGCGCATCCCTCCCGTCAGGTTGCATCGCTACTCTGGAGCCGACAGTACAGCGTCGGCGCTCAGGGCCGTCGCCCGAACCGGAATTACTGGACCCGCGCGGCCGCTCGGCTCAGTCCGTCAATGTCGGCTTCGCCGGCGCGTCGGCTCCCAAATGCCGATCAGGCCGCTACCGTGCGGGTCCGGCGCAACGCCAGCCCGGTCCACAACGCGGCGGCGGCATCGACCGCCCCGAACACCAGCAGCGCGGCGGGCGCGCCATGAAAGGCCACCAGCGCGGCGAACAGCGGCAGCACCGCGGCACGGCCCCACACGCTGGCACGAATCAGTGGCGTCAGTTCGTGGCGGGCCGCGACCAGATAGTAGAGACCGATCAGCCCGACCAGCAGGCCGGCGACACGCACCCAGATCTCCGTGGGTGCGGCGATCGCGAAGGGCGCCAGCAAAGGGCCCGGAATGAGAGTCAGTCCGGGGCCCAGCAGGCAGAGATAGAGGCCGAACAGGTGGACGGAGCGGGCGGCGGGTGTCATTGGAGGTCTCCTTGGATGCGACGAGGGGCGCCGGCCGAACGAGCCCTTTGGGATCGCCGACCGGCGAGCCTCGATTGCACCGCGTCGCGCGAAGTCCCGCGCGGGACACGTGTCCCGATCAGGTCGCGCTGCGGCCCACGGACCGGGGCGGATGTCCCCGCGCGCCCGATCAGCGCCGCCCGAAGCCGTGTTCTCGAGCCCAGACGATGGCTTGCGGGCGGCCTTCCACTGCGAGCTTGTCGTAGAGCTGCGACAGTTGATTTCGCACCGTCTTCTCGGCCAGTCCCAGATGGGCGGCGATCTGTAGGTTGTCCATGCCGCGCGCAACCGCGTCGAGCAGTTCCAGTTCGCGGGCGCTGAAGCGCGCTGTGCCCTGGGCCGCCGGCACGACAAAGTCCGTGATCGCCTCGCAGAACCGCTCGAATGCGCCGTCGCCGGCCAGCGGAATGTGATTGCGGGTTGGCATCGTCTCGAATCGGGCGCCGGGGATCTCGGCCGCCAGCGCGCGGCCCAACTCGAGCGGCACCACCGCGTCGCCTTCGCTGTGCAGCACCAGGGTGGGACAACTCACCAGCGGCAACAGCGCTTTCACGTCGATGCCGGCGCGGGCTCGCTGGATACTCGCCGCGCGCATGGCGTCGCACGATCGTCGCTGTTGCTCCGTCAGTGCCGCCGCCTGCTCGGGCGTGGCGTCGGGGATCATGGTGGCGGTGAAGAACTGCTGGATCGCAGGGACCGGTTTGCCCCAGCTCAACTCCATCAGGCGGGTCAACGAGTCAAGGTAGGCGATCTGGTCCGGCGTCGGCGATCGGCGCAGGATTCCCTGGCTGTAGCTGCCGACCAGCACGAGGTGACTGACCCGGTCGGGATGCCTGACCGCATAGGCGATCGCCGCGGCCGCCGCACCCGACATGCCCAGAAGGGCGACCCCCCCGTGACCGGCCGCGTCGATGACGACTTCCAGCTCTTCGACTGACGCGTCGATGCCGATCGGCTCCTCATCGCTGGACGACAATCCGCAGCCGCGTTCGTCGTAGCGGATGACGCGCAGTTCGCGGCCAAGCCGCTCGAGCCACGGCTTCCAGATCAGGGATGTCAGGTCGTGCTCGACGTGCGTCATCCAATGCGCCACTCGGACCAGGGGCGGGCTGCCCGCTGCGCCATGGCCACTGGCCGCCCAGGCGATACGCGCGCCCGAGGCCACCGGTGCGAACCGTAGTTCGGCGCGCAGCGCTGCTGGTGGGCGGATCGACAT
>DAONCJ010000273.1:0-5467 GCA_035401985.1 Burkholderiaceae bacterium
GCGTTTCATGCCAGGCCTGGCGCACCGCCTCCAGCCGCTCGGTCGTCTGGCGCACGAGCTTGTCGAAGTCGTGCTGCCTCTCCGGATCGACATCGCCGTGCAGCACCGAGAACAGCAGATGATCGCCCAGCAGGAACTGCACGCCGCGCGACTCTCCGAGCGCGAAGGGCACGACCGTCAGGGGCGCATTGGCGGCGCTCTCGGGCAGCGCCTGCAGCCGTTCCCGGGCCCGGGCCACGCGCACCGCGGGCGGTGCGCCGGCAAGATCGGCGCGCATCACCAGCACCTCGCGATTGAGGATGCGCAGCGTCGCCTGCTGCGCCGGATCGTCATGTGACCCCCCGCCCTGCTGCGAATCGGCCGCAGGCTGGCGCGGCGGGTCGGCATCGGCATGGACGAGCGGCAGCACGCCGAGCACTCCCGCCAGCAGGAGCAGCGCGCCCATGGTCGTGCGCCATCCGGTACGAATCGACATCGTCTTCATGGTGCTCCTGGCAGGAAGCAATCGGATCCGCCGCGGTCTCGCCGGGTCGAGCGTGCTAGCATCCCGGCGCACACATACACCCCTCTCGAGCCGCAGACCCGTCCGATTGTCGACGCGATCATAACGTGCAGTATGTGTGCGCCTGGCGCGCCTCGTCCCAGGCCGGTCCTTCCCTTGATCGTCACGGAGTCCGCATGAAACGCCTGATCACCGCCGCACTGGCCGCTTTGTGCATCGCCTCGCCTGTCCTTGCTCAGGTGAGTGTCGCCGACCCATGGGTGCGCGGCACCGTCGCACAGCAGCGGGCGACCGGCGCGTTCATGAAGCTCAGTTCGCCTGCGGGCGCACGCCTGGTCGAAGTCCGCTCGCCGGTGGCCGGGGTCGTCGAGATCCACGAGATGTCGATGGACAACAACGTGATGCGCATGCGCCGGGTGCCGGTGCTCGAACTGCCCGCCGGAAAGCCCGTCGAACTGAAGCCCGGCGGCTATCACGTGATGCTGATGGACCTGAAGCAGCCGATGAAAGCCGGCGAATCGGTTCCGATCACGCTGGTCTTCGAGGACAAGGACAGCAAGCGCCAGACCATCGAGGTCAATGCCCAGGTGCGCGCACTGAATGCGCCCGCGGGCAAGATGGAGCATCACCACCACTGACCGCGGCCGGCGGCTGCGTCAGCGGGCGAGCCCTCCGCGCGCCTGGCGCAGCGCGGCGGCCTGCGCGACCAGCCGCTGCTCGATCGCCTCGCGCACCATGCCGAGCCGGTCGCCGCCCCAGAACAGTTCATCGTCGAAGACGATCATCGGGACACCGAACACGCCGCTGCGTTCGGCCTCCTCGATGATCGCCCGATGCTCGTCGGGTCCGGCCCCCCGCGCGTAGGCTTCGAAGGCCGTCGGATCCGCTCCCAGCGCAGCGATGTGCGCCTTCATCTGGTCCATCGAATCGATGTCGAGTTCATGGTTCCAGAACCGCGCGAAGGTCGCCTCATGGTATGCGTCGAAGCAGCCGGCCCTCTGCGCGAACAGCATCCCCAGGCTGGACAGTTCGCCATCGTAGATGCGACGCGGACCCTTCAGCGTCAGGCCCTGCCGGTTGGCCAGGCGGCGCGCATCCATGTAGGCGTACTTCACCTTGCGCCAGTTGTGCGCGCTGCGTGAATCGACGGCGTCCAGATACTCGGCGATGCGCAGGGTGTACGGCTTCCAGATCAGTTCGACGGGGTACTCGAGCGCGAGCGCCTGCGTCGCGCGGTTCGCGACGTACGCATAGGGGCTCTTGTAGTCGGTGTAGGCGACCAGCTGCAGCGCAGAGTTGGGTGGAGCAGTCATTGCAATCCTTGTTTGGTCGGCAAGCCCGAGCGCTGAACCGGACGACGCCGCGGCGCGAGCGGGAGAAGGGTTACAAGCCGATACAACTTAGCCATGCCATTCACCAATGTTCTGTCGACCAGGACAGGTCCCATCGCGTTCAATAGGAGCAAGGCAACCGCCGTATCACTTCGCGAGAACCGCCATGAAATCACGCATCCTGTTGTCCGCCGCTGCCCTGTCCCTCGTCGCCCTCGGAGGCTGTGCTGTAGTCCCCGGGCCGTATGGTCCGCAAGTCGTTCCTGCACCGGTCGTGGTGACGCCGGCCTACAGGCAGCCGTACGTCTATCCCGCGCCGGCCGTCGTCTACCCCAGCTACGGCGGGGGCTGGTACGGCCGAGGGTACGGCGGCCGAGGTTATGGCCGCGGTCACTACCGCTGAGGACCAGCATCGCCAGCGCGAAGACCGGGGCTTCCGCTAGGACCGCGCAGGACCGAACATCCGCTCTACCATGCCCTGCACCGCGGCGTCCCTGAAATTTTCGACCATCAGGGGCGCCAGCGCGTGCACCCGCGCACTGAGCTGCGCCCCCGCGCGGGACTGAACCCAGGCCCGCTTGCCGATGGCCATCGCCATCCGTCGCTCGAGGTAATAGGCCAGCCACGGTCCGCCGCCAGCGTCGATCTCGGCGCGCGGCACCACCTGGGTGACGAGTCCCAGATCCTGCGCCTGCTGAGCGCCCAGACTGCGTCCCGAGTAGCTCAGTTGCGCGGCCTGGGCGGCCGACAGTTTGTACATCAGCGTGCCGTGGACGATCGCCGGATACATGCCGAAGCGGATCTCCGGAAAGCCGAACGCCAGATCGTCGGCCGCGATCACCACATCGGCCAGCGTCATCAGCGTGCCGCCCGCCCCCAGCGTGCGTCCGTGCGCCAGCAGCAGCACGGGCAAGGGCGTGAGGGCGAACGCGTCGATCATCGCGACCAGCGCGTGCTCCTGACGCACCAGCATCGCTTCGCCCTGCGCGAATTCGCCGATATCTGCGCCGGCGCAAAAGCCGCGCGGCCCTTCGCCCGTCAGCACGATCGCATCGAGCGACGCATCGTCGGCGGTCGCCACGGCCTGCGCGATCTCCACCATCATCGCGGCGTTCAGCGCATTGATCTTGTCGGCGCGCTGCAGGCGGATGGACCGCACGCGGTCGTGGTCGCTGACCGCCACAAGGGCCGCGCTCATGCCTTGAAGCCCAGCGAGCGCGCGATGATGTTGCGCTGGATCTCGCTGGTGCCCTCGCCGATGACGTAAAGCAGCGCGTCGCGGTGGATGCGGCCGACCGGGTACTCGCGCATGATGCCGGCGCCGCCCAGGATGCGGATCGCGCTTTCGCTGACGCGCACCGCCGTTTCGCTGGCCACCAGCTTGACCTTCGAGGCCATCGCCGCCTCGAGCCGCTCCTGATCCACCTGCCAGGCTCCGTGGTACACCAGCCAGCGCGCGGCCTCGATGTCGGCCGCCATGTCGGCCAGCTTGTGGGCGATCGCCTGGTAGTCGCCGATTCGCCTGCCTGCGACCAGGCGGTCGTTGGCGTAACGCGTCGCCGTCTCGAAGGCCGCGCGCGCCATGCCGAGCGCATTGGCCGCGACGCCGACCCGGTTCTCGGCCAATGAATCGAGGATCACCGGATAGGTTCCCGTGCGCCCGCCCAGCAGACAGTCGTCGGGCACGAAGGCATTGTCGATGTGGATCAGGCCGGTTTCGGAGCTGCGGATGCTCTCCTTCTTCAGCTTCGAGATGACGAACCCCGGGTTGGGCATTTCAACGATGAACAGGCTGATCGCTTCGGCGGTCAGCGCTGGATCGGTGCGCGCCGCGACCAGCATGAAATCGGCGATCGGGGCATTGGTGATGTAGAGCTTGCTGCCGCTCAGGCGCCAGCCGCCCTCGACCTTCGTGGCACGCGTGCGCAGCGCACGGATGTTCGAGCCGCCATCGGGTTCGCTCAGCCCGAAGGCCGAGATCTTGTGTCCGGTCAGCGCCGGCCTGAAGAACCGCTCCTTCTGATCGGCGGTGCCCGCGCGCCAGATCGGCCAGATGCCCAGATGGGTGTGCGCCGACCAGCTCGAGGCGAAAGCCTGGCAGACCACGCTCATCTCTTCGCGGATGATGCAGTCGGCCACCTTGTCCATGCCGGCCCCGCCATCTTCGGTCGGGTATCGCACACCCAGCAGGCCGAGCTCGCCCCATTGGCGAAACAGCTCGCGCGGAAACACCTCGTTCTCTTCGGCGTCATTCACCAGCGGCGCCATCTTGTCCTGCGCGAAGCGTCGCACCATGTCGCGCACCGCTTCGTGCTCGGGGGAAAAGCTGAAGTCGAGGGCCATCTGATCAGTACTCCTGAATGCGTGCAGGGAAGCGCCCTGCGGCGCGGTGAAGCTGGCGAACCTGCACCTCAGTCACAGGGCAGGCCCATCTCGCGCGCGATGGCCCGCAACTGGATCTCCCAGCTGCCGACCGTTACCGGCGCCACCAGCGCGTCCAGTGCAAGCCGCATGGCCGGCAGCTCGTCGGTCAGACCCCAGCCGCCGCCCACGTGCAATGCCGTCTGCGTGACCCGCACCACCGCCTGCGTGGCCAGCAGCTTGGCCGAAGACACATCGAGGATCAGGTCGCGGATCGGCACGCCGCTGTCCCAGCGGGTCGCCGCATGGTAGGTCAGGTGACGGGTGGCTTCGATGTCGACATGACACTGTGCCAGCTGGAACGCGATCGACTGATTGGCGCCGATCGGGCGGCCGAACTGGTGACGGATTGCCGCGTATTCGCGGGCCCAGTTCAGCGCGTTCTGCATGTGGCCGAGCCAGCGCGCGGCCACCATCACCCGCTCGCGGTTGAAGCCCGCCATGATCTCGCGAAAGCCAGCGTCCACGCGTCGCGATTCCGGCACCCTGACATTGTCGAAACTGACGCGATACGTGGGCGCGGGCCGGTTGACGAAGGTGTCGATCTGGCTGGTGACGACCCCGGCGCTTCGGCGATCGACCGCAAAAAACGCCATGCCCTGCCGGCCGGCTTCACGATCGACGCGCGCCAGCGTGACCAGGATGTCGGCATCACCGCCCAGCGTGATGAACGACTTCATTCCATTGAGCACCCAGTGGTCGCCGTCGCGCACCGCCTCGGTCTTCAGACTGGCCACGTCGTTGCCCGCTTCGGGCTCGGTCACAGTGATCGCGACCATGCAATCGCCGGCAATCACGCGCCGTGCCATGTCCCGCTGCTCTGCCGTGCCGTGCTCGTAAAGGATCGACCCGGCCACGTTCTGAACCAGCACGGCGACCGCCAGATTCGGATTGACCTTGGACATCTCCTCCATGGCGATCGCTTCCTCGTAGCAGCCCAGGCCGGCGCCGCCCAGCGACTCGTCGGCCGTGATGCCGATCAGGCCGGCCCGGGCAGCCGCGACCAGAAACTCGCGGGGAAACGTCCGCGTGCGGTCAGCCTCCTGCCAGCGTGGCGCGATTTCGCGCTTCGCGAATTGGGCGCACATGTCGCGAAACGCGACGCGGTCGACGCTGTTGACCGGCACGGGGCGCGCGGACTGGCTCATCGGGATGATCTCCATCGGAAGGGGCTCGCCAGCGCAATCTTTCCGCAGCCTGAACGGATCTGCCG
>DAONCJ010000274.1:0-2093 GCA_035401985.1 Burkholderiaceae bacterium
CCGTGCACCACGCCGGCGCACAGCATCAGGATCACCTGCCCGATCAGCGCCGCGTGAAACTCCAGCGCCAGCTCCGGGCTCAGCGCCACATCGTTCAGGCGCGGCGCGGCATTGCCATCGGCATCCACCACCAGCTCCATCAGCAGCACGCCCTCGAAGCACAGATGCGGCCTGGGCACCCGCACGCCCGCGGCGGCGAGGCGGTACAAGGCATCCACCTCGGCGTTGTGCCAGGCTTCCTCGGCCACCTTGCGCCCGTAGCGCGTGCCTTTTTCCATGGCGCGCGCCTGCCGGCTGCCCTTGACCTTGCGCCCTTCCTGGTAAGTCGCGGCCTGCCGGAAGCTGCGCTGCGCGGCATCCTTGTAGACCTTGGCGCAACGGATCTCGCCGCCGCAGCGCACGACGTAGACCGTGGCTTCCTTGCCGCTCATCAGCTGGCGCACGACGGAGTCGACGAGGCCTTCCTCGATCAGCGATTGCAATCTCTTGGGTGCTTTCATGGCCGCCATTCTGCGCCATGTGCTGCGCGATGCCCCCACCAGCCGATCGGCTGGTGCGTCGGCGGGCACGGCGAGGCAGGCGCCCACGGCGCTCGCGTCACCCGCATTCGATGCTGCCGTTTTCGTCGAGTCGCGCGATCTCGGCGGCGTCGGCGCCCAGTTCGGCCAGCAGCTGCGCGGTGTGTTCGCCGCGCCGCGGCGCATGGCGGCGCAGGCCGCCCGGCGTGCCGCTCAGGCGCGGCGCGATGTTGTGCATGACCGTGGTCGATCGGGCGGCATCGTCGTGCACGGCCCGCACGTACACGCCGCGCTGGGCCACATGCGGGTCCTGCAGCATCTGCGGCGCGTCGTAGATCGGCCCGACCGTCACGCCCTGGCCGCGGAACCAGGCCAGGCACTCGGCCTGATCCATGCCGGCGATGAAGCCGGACACCATCCGCTCGATCTCGGCGTCATGGACGAGGCGGGCGGCATTGGTCGAGAACCTGGGGTCGTCGTACAGGGCGCCCTGGCCGATCGCCGCGAACACCCGTCGCGCCATGGTGTCCGAGGAGCCCGACATCGAAACCCAGCGTCCATCACGGCAGCGATAGACGCCACGGGGTGATGAGATCTTGGTGCCTGGCTCGGCCGCCACGCCGGTCGCGGCGAAATGGGTCGCATCCGGCCCCATGATGGAAAGCATCGGCTCGAGCAATGACAGGTCGACCACCTGTCCGCGGCCCCGATTGACCTCGACCTCGCGCAGCGCCGCGGTGACCGCGAACGCACCACTCAGCCCCGCCACCATGTCGGCCAGCGCGAGGTTGGGCAGCTGCGGCACGCCATCGGCCTGCCGGTGCTTGTGGGCAAAGCCGCTGAACCCCTCGATCAGGCTGCCGAAGCCCGGCAGTTCGCTGTACGGTCCGCTCTGGCCCCAGCCGGACACTCGCACGATCACGAGACCGGGCGTGTCCCGGTGCAGCACGTCGGGCGCCAGGCCCATCGCCTCGAGCGTGCCCGGCCGGAAACTTTCGACGAGCACCTGGGCGGTGGCGATCAGGCGGCGCAGCCAGGCCATGCCGGCGGGGTCGCGCAAATTCAGCGCGACGCTGCGCTTGTTGCGGGCATAGACGCGCCACCAGCCGTCGTAGCCGTCGGGGTAGTCAGGGTGGGTTTCGCGCCACTCACGCAGCGTGTCGCCGCTGCCCGCGACTTCGACCTTGATCACGTCGGCGCCGAAGTCGGCGAGCTGCAGGGTCAGCATGTTGCCGGCCACCAGCCGCGACAGGTCGACCACCCGCACGCCGGTCAGGGGGCCGGTGCGGGCCGGATCCGGACTTACAAGGGGCAATTGCTCGGTCGTCATGGCGGGGTCCGCGAAGAGGGATCGTGAATCTGGGGATCGTGATTTTGACACCGGCGGGCGCGACGGGCGCCGCAGCGCGCGTCGGCCGGGGTCGGGTGGCACGCGGGTCGCGGTAGGATCCAGCCGTCAAGCCGTCAAGCCGTCAAGCCGTCGAACACCGTCGGCCCGCGACCCGCCGGTTTCCACCCCCTCACCACGAAAGTCCGCGCATGTCCCTGTCGCCCCCCGCCGCCCGCAGCCTGCGG